>JBOGEU010000815.1:0-1009 GCA_050741995.1 Acidimicrobiia bacterium
GGGCTGGCCTCGATCGGCTGACGGCTACCGGGTCTCTTTGTGCGGCGTGTGCCGCCGGCACCACCGGCAGTACTTCTTGAGCTCGATGCGCTCGCGGTCGTTGACCTTGTTCTTGGTGGTGATGTAGTTGCGGCGCTTGCACGACGTGCACTCGAGGGTGACGTGCACCCGCTTCTCGCTCGCCTTGGCCATGATGTCGACTTCCTGTTACTTGAGGATCTTGGTGACGCGGCCGGAGCCGACGGTACGGCCACCCTCGCGGATCGCGAACCGGATCCCCGCGTCCATCGCGATCGGATTGATGAGCTCGACCGTCATCACGGTGTTGTCACCCGGCATACACATCTCCACACCATCGGGGAGCTCGATCGACCCGGTGATATCGGTCGTCCGGAAATAGAACTGGGGCCGATAGTTCGAGAAGAACGGCTTGTGGCGGCCGCCCTCCTCCTTCGACAACACATAGATCTGAGCCTCGAAATTGGTGTGAGGAGTGATCGTGCCCGGCTTGCACAACACCTGACCCCGCTCCACCTCCTCCTTCTTGATGCCCCGCAACAAGATGCCGGCGTTGTCGCCCGCCTGACCCTGATCCAACGACTTGCGGAACATCTCCACCCCAGTGCACACCGACTTCTGGGTGGGGCGGATCCCGACGATCTCGACCTCCTCGCCGACCTTGATCACACCCTGTTCGATACGCCCGGTGACCACGGTGCCGCGACCCGAGATCGTCATCACGTCCTCGATCGACATCAGAAACGGCTTGTCGACATCGCGGTCGGGCTCGGGAATCGAGTCGTCGACCGCCTGCATCAACTCCAAGATCTTGTCCTGCCAGGCGGCGTCGCCCTCCAGCCCCTTCAACGCCGACACCCGGATCACCGGGGCGTCGTCACCCGGGAACTCGTACTCCGACAACAGCTCCCGCACCTCGAGCTCCACCAAATCCAACAGCTCTTCGTCGTCGACCATGTCGGCCTTGTTCAACGCCACCACGATGTAAGGC
>JBOGEU010000816.1:0-1212 GCA_050741995.1 Acidimicrobiia bacterium
CAACAACCTGATCCCATATGTCAACCGGCTCTGGCTCTACCTGTCGCCGATCATCTGGCCTCTCACGTTTCTCGACAACGCGAGCCCGACCCTGAGATCACTCGTCGAGCTCAACCCGATGTTCCACTTCATAGAGCTCTATCGGACTGCGCTCATCGGGTATCCCGTCTACCCGTTCAGCCTCGGAGACGTGGTCATCCCGCTGGCTTGGGCTGTCGCCGTCTTCGCCATCGGCGTGGCCGGTTTCATCAGGTACGAGACCCGCATGGTTCGCTATCTATGAAGAAGAGCGAGATCGCGATCAGTGCCGAGGAGGTCACGGTCCAGTTCCGCCCTTTCGTCGAGCGCAAGCCGACCCTGCGCAAAACGGTGGCCAACTTCCGCAGCAGGGAGAAGGAGACGGTCACCGCCTTGGATGGGGTCAGTTTCGTTGTCAACAAGGGCGAGGCCTTCGGGATCGTGGGCCGTAACGGCGCAGGCAAGAGCACCCTGTTGAGGGTGGTTGCCGGGACACTGCGCCCCGATGCGGGGCGGGTCGTTTCCTCCGGCAGGACTTCGACATTGCTCCAGCTCGGGGTTGGCTTCAACTTCGAGTTGTCCGGGATCAGGAACATCTATCTCGGGGGCCTGGCCGCGGGGCTCCGCAAGACGAGGATCGACGAGATCTTCGACGACATCGTCGCCTACGCCGAGCTCGAGGAAGCGATAGATCGACCGATCAAGACCTACTCGTCGGGGATGCTGGCCCGTCTCGCCTTCTCGATCGGGATGCATCTCGAGCCCGACATCCTGTTGCTGGACGAGATCCTCAGTGTGGGTGACGAGTCATTCCGGACCAAGAGCGAGCAGGCGATGCAGGACCTCCTCGATCGTGCCGGCACCATCGTCTTCGTCTCCCACAATCTGAGCAAAGTCGCCGAGTTCTGCGACCGGGCGATGTGGATGGAGCGGGGCCTGGTCAAGGAAATCGGTCCCGCCGACGAGGTCGTGGAGCACTACCGCGCTGCAGTGGCGGCGGGAACGTGACGTCCGCTCCGCGCCCGCCGATCTCTGTTGGCAACAGGTTCAGCGTGCCCCGGCGTCTCCGGCCCTTCGTTGCATTGACGGTCTATCTGGTGATCGGTCTCTTCGCGCTGTCCGCTCTCCTTTCGGTGAGCATTTTCCCGGTCATCACCAACGACAGTCTCACCTACATCGACTACGCCGACAGTC
>JBOGEU010000817.1:0-1290 GCA_050741995.1 Acidimicrobiia bacterium
GTACTCGCGTCGCTGACCGGCCCATTTTGTGGCAGCCTTCCTGAATGACGACGGCCAACCTCCGCACATTGCGTCTCGGGACGAGCCACTACCCGGTGGTACTGCCCAGCGTGCGCGACCCGCGTCTGCATCTGGCCGCCGTGATAATCAGCATCCACGTCCTGGGCCAGACGACGCTCGGCTTCCGGGTCTCGGTGCCCCAGATCCTGGTCGCGATCCTGATCTGTTCGCTGATGGAGGTGATCTGGACCTTCTACAAGACCCGGCACATCGTGTGGCCGGCCAGCGCCATGCTCACCGGGAGTGGTGTCGCCCTCATCCTGCGCCTGGTCGGCCAGGAACGCGGAGATCACTGGACATGGGACGGCTGGCACATATTCGCCGCCGTCGCCGCGTTCTCCCTGCTCAGCAAGTACGTCATCCGCTATCGCGGGAGCCATCTGTTCAACCCGTCCAATGTCGGGTTGGTGGTCGCCTTCGTCGTGCTGGGGAGCGACCTGATCGAGCCGCTCGATTTCTGGTGGGCGCCCCTCGACCTCTGGATGGGCGCCGCCTACCTGATCATCCTGGTCGGCGGTCTTCTCATCACCGCTCGTTTGAACCTGTTGGCGATGGCGGCCACCTTCTGGTTGGCCCTGGGCGCAGGGATCGGGGTTCTCGCCGCCTCGGGACACTGCATGACCACCGCCTGGTCGTTGCAGCCTGTGTGCGGCCCTTCCTTCTGGTGGGTGATCGTCAGCTCTCCCGAAGTGCTCATCTTCCTTTTCTTCATGATCACCGACCCCAAGACCATCCCCGGGGCCTGGGCGGGACGGGTGGGCTTCGCTGCGCTTCTCGCCGGGGTCTGCACCTCGTTGATGGCTCCGCAGACCACCGAGTTCGGAGCCAAGGTCGGTCTGCTCGCCGGTCTGGTGGTGATGACCCCGCTCCGATTCCTCCTCGACCGCATGATGGGCGGCGAGAGGATGGCTGTGCTCACCACGCTGTCGGAGAGCCCCCCCGCTCGCCTCTTCGCCCGCGGTGTCGCCCTCGGGTCGCTGGCAGCGTTGATCTCGGTTGGGATAGTCGTGGCCGGCGCCCCGGCCCGGGACACGGCGCAGGCGGCGACAGACGCCACCCTCGCCATCGACGTGGAGATCGACCCGGCTTCGCTTCCACCGGTCACGGTCAGCCCCGAAGCCGAGGCGCTCAACGCCGATATCACCCCTGACGCCCTGGCGGTGTTCCTCGCCGAGGATCTCGCCATCGAGGGCGAGGCCATGCTCCGGGCCGACACCTCGCTCCTCCGCG
>JBOGEU010000818.1:0-2139 GCA_050741995.1 Acidimicrobiia bacterium
CGGGTCCCCCGTGCCACCAGCATCGCGGCGCCGACAAGTGCTGCAACCACTCCGGCCGAGCCCAGGAAGGCGAGCATCAGCTATCCGGGTAAGCCCCGCCCTCCTCGGGGGTCTGGTAATTCTCGTCGTGCCGGATCAGGGCGGAGTCGGCCATGAAGACCTCCCCCGACCAGGCTCCTTCGAGAAGCAGGGGGACATCCTCACCGAACAGGGACGGCTTCGGCCCGTCGAGGCTGACGGCCACGTTCGCCCCACCGTCGGTCACCTCGAAGGCTGTCGTGTCCTCGCCATCGACAACCGTCCCCTCGACCACCGTGCCCGCCAAGCGGAATCGCTCGCCGTCGGGGAAGTCGGCCCGCTGCTCCACGGCCTCGGTGGGGTAGAGGTAGTAGGTGAGGTTGTCGTTGAGGCCGTTGACGGTCAGCGCCACGACAAGGGCGATCACACCCCCGATGCCGAGGTAGACGAATCGGCGGTGCGCCATGTTCAGCCCTTGGCCCGGCGGCGGCGCAGGTGGAGGTATCCGGCGTAGCCGATGAATGCCGCGTAGCAAATCGCAAAGGTCCCGACCACTATCAGCTGATCAGACATCCTTCACCTCCGAGAGACGGGGTGGCTTGACCGCATCGCCGGCGAGGCCGGTGTCGTCGGCGAACCGCTCCTCGGCCCGGGCCACCTCGAGCCTGGCCATGAGCACGGCGACGAACAGGTAGGTCAGGGTGGCGAAATTGACGAGAAGGGCTAACACCATCTCCCGAGGCATGGTGGCGCCGTCGGGGCGCAGCGACGGGGTCTGGTGCAGGGTGCGGAAGATGTAGACCGAGAAATAGACGAGTGGCACCTGGATCACCGCGATCACCCCGAGGATCGCCGAGCGCCTGGCTCTCATCTCGGGATCGGGCGTAGCCTTGCGCAGGGCGAGATATCCGAGGTAGACGAAGAACATGACAGCGGTCGATGCCAGCCGTGCATCGCCCCAGTCCCAAGCCTGGCCCCACACCGCCTGGCCCCAGACCATCCCGGTGAAGAGCCCGACGGCGGTGAACACCACGCCGGTCTCGGCCGACGCCTCACCCAGCCGGTCCCAGCCTCTGGTCCTGCGGATCAGCCACATGATGGAGGCGAGAGCGGTGAGCCCGAAGGCGAGGAACGCCACCCACATCGCCGGGGCGTGGATGTTGACTATTCGGCTGAACTCGCCCTGGAGGCTGTCGACCGGGGCGGTGAACGCCAACCAGACCCCGATCGCGGCTGCGACGGCGGCTGTGACCAGCAGGATCCGGACTCGGTTCATCTCGACGCCTCCTCGAGGGGTCGGGCCAATGCGACGCCGGCAACGGCGAGCGCCAGGTCGGTCGCGACCAACAGCAGTAACCAGGGCAGGATAGTTGCGTCACGGGCTAGCGATTCCAGGGTCTGGGAACCGCCGATCACCAGCGGGAGCGACAGGGGAGCGACGATGAGAGAGGCGAGGGCGGTCCGGTTACGGAGACCGGCGGTCACCTCACCGGCCAGGGTGCCCAACTCGGTGAGCCCGATAGCGGCGAGTAGGAGGCTGTACAGACCGGGGCCGAGCCAGCCCGCCGGGAGTTGCGGCCCATAGAGGACGATCATCGCCACCAGGAGCACGACGAGGAAGCCGACCATCAGCACCGAGCCCGAAAGCGAGCGACCCACGAAACGGGCCGCCGGGTCCACGCCGAGGAGGGCATAGAGGTCTCTGCGCTCCGGGCGGTCGCTCGCCGCCTGACGCAACGCCACCTGCATGCCGAACAGGATGCCGAGGGCCCAGAAAACCGCGGGCCCGACACGAGAGATGATGGCGAGGTCGACCCCGAGGGCGAGGGGGAACACCAGCAGGGCGACTACGGCGAACGGGAGCACGATCCGGATCACGTCGCCGAGGCGCCGCTCCACCCGCAGGTCGATGCGGGCGACCTCCACCGCCTGGTCCCAGAAGCTCATGTCACCGTCTCCAGCCGCCCGGCGGAGAGACCGAGGACCCGCTGCGCCCGGTCGCCGAGGTGGGCGGCGTCATGGGAGACCATGACCACGGCGCCGCCGCCCTCGACGGTGCGCTTGATCAGGGCATCGAGCAGCTCTCGGGCGTCGACGTCGAGACCCGAGAAGGCCTCGTCG
>JBOGEU010000819.1:0-4390 GCA_050741995.1 Acidimicrobiia bacterium
ACGCTCAAACGCCCGATCATCAACACCCGTGACGAGCCTCACGGCGACCCGTCGAAGTACCGCCGGCTCCATGTGATCATCGGTGACGCCAACCTGTCCGAGTACCAGAATTTCCTGAAGGTGGGGACCACGGCGTTGATGCTTGCCGCCCTGGAGGATGGCGCCCTTCCCGACCCGCTCGTCCTCCTCGACCCGGTCGAATCGTGCTGGCGGGTCAGTCACGTCATCGGCCTGGGGCGACCACTCGAGCTCGTCGGCGGGGGCAGCGCCACCGCCCTGGAGATGCAGGCTCGATATCTCGAGTGGTTGGCCAAGTACGTCGAGAAAGACCTCGACGAGCCGGTGTGGCATCAGTTGATCGCGGAATGGGAGCGGACACTCGAGCTCCTCTCGACCGATCCGGCAAAGCTCGCGGACACCCTCGACTGGGTTGCCAAGCAGCGTCTCTTCGAGGGTTACATCGAACGGGACGAGTTGACGTGGGACAGCCCGAAACTTCGTGCCCTCGACCTCCAATATCACGACGTCGACCCACAACGAGGGCTCTATAACCGCCTCGCCGAGCGGGGGTCGATGCGGCGCCTGTTCGACGACGGCCAGATCGAAGAGGCAGCGGTCAACCCGCCTGCCCGCACCCGGGCATATTTCCGAGGTCGTTGTGTGTCCAAGTTCTCCAAATCGCTGGTAGCCGCCAACTGGGATTCGCTGGTCTTCGATACCGGTGAGTCCCATCTCAAACGGGTTCCTATGATGGAACCACTTCGTGGCGGCGCCGATTTGGTCGGGACCACCATCGATGAAGCCGAAGACGCAGCCGACCTCCTGCGTCGACTAGGAGGATGAATCCAGATGTCTGACAGAGAACGATCCCAGTCCAGGGGCAAGGACAAGGAACAGGGCGAAGAGCAAGCAGCCGAAAGAGTCGAGTCCGAAGCGGACCTCGAAGCCCTCGACAACCTGCTCGACGAGATCGACGAGGTCCTGGAGGAGAACGCAGAGGAGTTCGTCAAGAACTACGTCCAAAAGGGCGGCGAGTGAACGGATCCATCGGCCCATTGCCGATGCAGGCACCAAGTCCCGGATCGAGCTTCATCGACTTCCTCGAATCGACGGGCGCCAAGCCCACGTTGAGCATCCCAGCCGGCGAGAAGCCGCCGTTGGCGCCTGAGGGCACCACAGTGCTCGCCCTTCGCCATCAGGAGGGCGTGGTCATGGCCGGCGACCGCAGGGCGACCGAGGGCAACCTGGTGGCACACCGCAGGATCCGCAAGGTGTTCCCTGCCGACAGGTATTCGGCCGTGGCAATCGCCGGGGTGGCCGGGCTCGCCGTCGAGATGGTGCGTCTGTTCCAGGTCGAGTTGGAGCACTACGAGAAGATCGAAGGCGTCCGCCTCTCACTGGAGGGCCAAGCGTCGTTCCTGGCCCGACTGGTGCGTGGCCAGCTCCCGATGGCGTTCCAGGGCCTGGTGGTGGTCCCACTCTTCGCCGGCTACGACGAGCGGGAGCGCCGGGGCCGGCTGTACAGCTATGACGCCGTGGGCGGCCGCTACGAGGAGATCGACTTCGGCAGCACCGGCTCCGGCGCAAGGCTGGCCAAGTCCTACATGCGGACCGTCTACCGGGAGGATCTGACCGGCGACGAGGCCACGGATATCGCGGTCCGGGCCCTGGTCGCAGCTTCCGTGGAAGACACCGCCACCGGTGGGCCGGACCTGCGACGCGGGATCTACCCGACGGTGCTCCGAGTCGGAGCCGAAGGTGTGGAGGAGCTTCCCGACACCGTGATCCAGCCCCTCGCCGAGCAAGCGGTGGACACCATCCAATGACCATTCCCTTCTACGTCCCACCCGAGCAACAGGTACGGGACAAGGCGGAGTTCGCCAGAAAAGGAATCGCACGGGGCCGTTCCATCATCGCCGTCGACTACGCCGCCGGGGTCCTTCTTCTCGCCGAGAACCCGTCGAAGGCTTTGCACAAGATCAGCGAGGTCTACGATCGGATCGCCTTCGCCGGTGTCGGGAAGTACAACGAGTTCGAGACGCTGAGGAAGGCAGGCATCCGGCAAGCCGACCTCATGGGCTACCTCTACTCGCGTGAGGACGTCACCGCCATGGGTCTGGCAACGGCGTTCGCCCAGACCCTGGGTGCGATCTTCACCCGGGAGCCGAAGCCGTTCGAAGTCGAGGTGCTCATCGCCGAGATCAGCGAAGAGGGCAACGAGCATCGTCTGTACCGGGTCACCTACGACGGCACCCTCTATGACGAGCGCAATTTCGTCGCCATCGGTGGGAAAGCCGAACAGCTCACCGAAGCCCTTCAGGCGGCATGGGAAGCGGGGATGAGCCTCGAGCGAGCTCTCGAGGTGGCGACCGACGTCTTCCGACGCGCCGAAGGCCGCGAGATCGAGGGATGGGAGGCCGGCGTCCTCGACACCTCGAATGGCCGCCGCACCTTCCGCCGCCTGACACCAGACGAGCTGCCCGCCACCTGAGGGGGATGGGGACTCTGGGGATTTGTCACGGCAGCGGCTCGGCCGGTTTAGCCTGGAATTGTGGATCGGCGCATCTTCGGGCTCGAGAACGAGTATGGAGTCACCTGCACGCTGCGTGGCCAGCGACGGCTGAGCCCCGACGAAGTCGCCCGCTACCTGTTCCGCCGTGTCGTCTCCTGGGGGCGATCCTCGAACGTGTTCCTCGAGAACGGGGCTCGCCTCTATCTCGACGTCGGCTCTCATCCCGAATTCGCCACACCCGAGTGCGACAACCTCGAAGACGTCGTGGCCCATGACAAGGCGGGGGAGAGGATCCTCGAAGGCCTGGTCCGGGGCGCCGAGGAGCGGCTGGAGGAAGAGGGGATCCGGGGCGAGATCTACGTCTTCAAGAACAACACCGACAGCGCCGGCAACTCATACGGATGTCACGAGAACTACCTCGTCTCCCGGCACAAGGACTTTCACCGCACCGTGGACGTCCTCATCCCCTTCCTGGTGACGAGGCAGATCTTCCTCGGCGCCGGAAAGCTGACCCAGACCCCGAGAGGGACTGCCTTCTCGATCGCCCAGCGGGCCGATCACATCTGGGAGGGCGTCTCGTCGGCGACGACCAGGTCACGACCCATCATCAACACCAGGGACGAGCCACATGCCGATGCCGAGCGCTATCGGCGTCTCCACGTGATAGCTGGTGACTCGAACATGTCCGAGTACGCCACGTTCGTCAAGGTGGGGACCATGGTCGCCCTGCTCCAGATGATCGAACGTGACGTCGTTTTTCGCGATCTATCCCTGGAGAACCCGATCCGGGCCATCCGTGAGGTTTCCCACGATGTGAGCTGCCGGCGCAAGATCAAGCTGGCCAACGGTCGGGAGCTGTCGGCTCTCGACATCCAGTGGGAGTACCTGGATCGGGCGATGAGATTCTCGAGGAGCCCGGGATTCCCGGCCGAGGTGCAGAGGGCCATCGAGCGCTGGGAGCATCTGCTCACCGGTCTCGAGAAGGACCCGATGACCCTCGATCGCGAGGTCGACTGGGTGATCAAGCATCGTCTGCTCGAGCGCTACTCCGACCGCCGCGGGATCCCGATGTCTGATCCCAGGATGTCGATGATGGACCTCAGCTACCACGACGTCGACCGGAGCCGAGGCCTCTACTACCTGCTCGAGGGCAAGGACATGGTCGATCGGGTGGTCACCGACGAGAAGGTGGCGCTGGCGGTGCGACAGCCGCCGCAGACAACCCGGGCCCGGCTTCGCGGCGCCTTCATCAAGGCGGCCAAGGCCAAGAAGCGGGACTTCACCGTCGACTGGGTCCATCTCAAGCTGAACGACCAGGCGCAGCGCACCGTCATGTGCAAAGACCCCTTCAAAGCCCACGACGAGCGCGTAGAGAAGCTGATCGAGAGCCTGTAAGCGGGCGGAGCCCGGCAAGCGAACCTCAGCTTCTACGGCTCATATGTGAAACGAACAGTCTCAAGTTGAGAAGAGCGCGTCCACCGGCGCCGAACCTGAGACGGTTTGTCTCAAATGCGAAACGTGGAAGCTGAGGTTCGGGGGCTCGGCGCCACCACCCGGAAACCCGCCTATCACCCCGCGTCGGGGTCGGAACGACCACAATCTGGTCATGCAGAACGTGGTGGAGAGGGTGATCAACCTTCTCATCTATCTCCTCGAGTCGCCGTCACCGGTCACGGCGGAGGACGTCCGTCACACGGTCCTCGGCTACGGGGACCAGAGCGACGATGCGTTCCACCGCATGTTCGAGAGGGACAAGGATCTCATCCGCCGGCTGGGGATTCCCCTCGAGATGAAGGCGCTCGATGCGTGGGAAGTCGATTTCGGCTACACCGTCGACCCCGAGAAATACGCCATCCCCGATCCCAAGCTCACCGAGGA
>JBOGEU010000820.1:0-1295 GCA_050741995.1 Acidimicrobiia bacterium
GTGAAGTGCAAGGGCTGGGAGACCGATCCCAACGCCTACATCTACGTCATCACCCAGGCCGCGGTCTGGCCCGCGCTCTGCCGGCTGATCGGCAAGGAGGCGTGGATCGAGGATCCCGGCTATGCGACGGCGGACGCCCGCCTGGACAAGCTCGCCCACATCTTCGACACCATCGAGGAATGGACCAAGACCAAGGCCAAGTTCGAGGCGATGGACCTCCTGAACGCGCTCAACGTGCCCTGTGGCCCGATCCTTTCGATGAAGGAGATCGCCGAGGAGCCGTCGCTCCGGGCGACGGGCACCGTGGTCGAGGTCGACCATCCCACGCGCGGCAGGTATCTGACCGTGGGCAACCCCATCCAGCTGTCGGATTCACCGGCCGACGTGCGGCGCTCGCCGCTTCTCGGTGAGCACACCGACGAGATCCTGAGGGACCTGCTCGGCCTGTCGGTCGAGGAGGTGGAGGCCTTCAGGGCGGCCGGGGCCCTCGGTCGGCCAACGGCGGCCGCGGCGGAATGACGGAGGCGGCACGGGCGACGGCAATGCCCGTCCGCTTCGCTGCCGACCGGGTCACCGAGCTTGCGGCGGAGCCACGGATATGCCCCCGGCGGTCGGCAGAATTGGAGAAGCTTGAAACCGACAAGCGCTCTGCTATACTCATTCGAACTGGTATACCACACACCACCGCAAGGTGGTCCCATCACGTGGTCAACGACGGCGGCGTGTGGTAGGCCCTGGAGGGATACCGACGTCGTCGGCATCCAAGAAGAATCAGGGAATCTCAGGAGGCATAAGATGGCCATCATCAAACGAACCCCTGTTGGCGTCGCCCTTGCGGCCGGCGGCTTTGCGGCGCTGCTGACGCTGACCCTCGCCCCCATCGCCCGCGCTCAGACCACCGATCTGGCGTGGGTGCCGGAGCGGCCGGTCGAGTTCGTCATTACCACTTCGCCAGGCGGCGGCTCCGACCTGTATGCTCGCTTCATCACCTCCGTGGTCTATAAGCTGGACCTCTGGGACCAGCCGCTGCTGCCCGCCAACCATCCGGGCGGGTCCGGCGCCGTGGCGTTCAACTACCTGTTCGGCAAGAAGGGTGATCCCCACTACATCATGATCACCCTGAACAGCATCATCACTACCCCGCTCATCCAGGAGGATCTACCGTTCACCTACGAGGACTTCACGCCGATCTCGCTGCTGGCGCTCGACCCGTTCTTTCTGTGGGTGCCAGCGGATAGCCCGATCAAGTCGGTGGACGACTTCCTGGCAGAGGCGAAGAGTCGGTCGATGAACGT
>JBOGEU010000821.1:0-1071 GCA_050741995.1 Acidimicrobiia bacterium
CAGTCTCCCGGTGACGTAGGGGTCGAACATCCGGGAGGCTTCCTCGTCGGGGATGCCGATGCCGTTGTCCCGAACCTCGAGCCACGCTGACCTGCCGTTGGCACCCGACACGATCCGCCGCTTCGGACCTCCGTAGCGCTGTGCGTTGGTGAAGAGGTTGCGCAGGATCTGACGCACCCGTCTCGGGTCGGCCATCACCGCCGGCGGCGTCTGCACGGGCATCTCCACGCTCATGCCCATTCCGGTGAGGACCGCCCTGGACTCGTCGACGAGATCGACCGGCATGGGCTCGATGACGACAGTGCCCATCTCGGCGCGGGCCGCCACGAGCAGATCCTCGACGATGTTGGCCATCTCGGCGGCCTGACTGGCGGCCATGTCGAGCAGTTCCGACCTCTCTTCCGGGCTCAGCTCGTCCCCGCCCGCCAGCTCCGAGGTCAGCCCGATCACGGCGGTGAGCGGCGTGCGCAGCTCGTGTGAGATGCTGGCGATGAACTCGTCCTTGGCCTTGACCAAATCCGCCATCGCCTCGTTGCGTGCCTTGACGTGGGTGATGTCGGCGAGGCCGATGACGATGGTGCTCGCCGAGCCGTCGGCAGAAGTGTCGACCGTTCGAGTCTGCAACCAGGAGAGCTCGCCGGCTCGATTACGCATCACGATCTCACCCTCCCAGGCCTTCTCCCGGTTGTAGAGGGACACCATCGCCGCCACCCAGCCCTCCAGGTTCTCGTCCGTGACTGCGTTCGGACTTCGGTTGCCGAGAAAGCGTTCCCTGTCGGTGACTTCGATCAGGTTGAGGGCGGCGTCGTTGACACGGAGCACCTTGGCGAGGCTCACGGCACGCTTCACCACCATCGGATAAGCGAGGAGGAATTGACGAATCCGCTCCGGCTTGCCGGTGTACTCGGAGCGGACATAGTCCATGGCCTCTGACCAGTCCTCCTCGAGGGCGGCGGTCGGCGCCTCCTCGAACAGCATCCGGTATCCGGCGGTGGCAGCTCCAGTGCCGGTCTGGATGGCGGCGAGGATGAGGTGGGTGATGACGAAGCTCAACGCCATCACCCCACCGAG
>JBOGEU010000822.1:0-3276 GCA_050741995.1 Acidimicrobiia bacterium
GTCCGACCTGGTGAGCGCCACCGTGATCGCGGCGACCGTGCCGGTGTTGATCGCCCCCGCCATGCACACCGAGATGTGGGAGCACACCTCCACCCGGCGCAACATGGAGCTGATCGATGGGTTCGGCTACCACGTCGTCGGGCCCAACCAGGGAGAGCTCGCCGGTGGCGATATCGGGCCGGGCCGGATGGCGGAGCCCGAGGAGATCGTGGAGGCGGCCAATTCGACTCTCGGCGGTGAGGGAAAGGGGCGGACGGTTCTCATCACTGCAGGTGGAACCCGTGAGCCGGTCGACCCTGTCCGCTACATCGGCAACAGGTCGTCGGGAAGGATGGGCCACGCCATCGCCGACTGTGCCATCCGTCGCGGTTACGACGTGACGCTGGTCACCACCTCCGACCTGCCGGTCCACCCTGCGGCCAAGGTGGTGAAGGTCGAGACCGCCGACGAGATGCTGGAGGCAGTCTCCGGGATCCAGCCCGACGTTGCGGTCATGGCCGCCGCAGTGGCCGACTTCAAGCCCGCCGTCAGCTCGGAGGCCAAGATCGCCCGTGCCGACGGGCTGTCGTCGATCGAGCTCGCCGCCACGCCCGATGTCCTGGCCTCACTGATGGCTCGCGACCACCCTCCGTTCATGGTGGGCTTCGCCGCCGAGACGGGCGGGGTGGAACGGGCCGTCGAAAAGGCCCGGCGCAAAGGCGTCGATCTCCTGGTCTACAACGACGTGACCGAGCCGGGCTCCGGATTCGGGACCGAGACCAACCAGGTGGCGTTCATCGACCGCGATGGGTCGATCGAGGAACTGCCTCTTCTTCCCAAAGCGGAAGTGGCCGAGCGGCTTTTCGATCGAGTGGCCGCCGCCCTCGGTGAAGAGAGTTAATCTCGCTCCGGCATGAGGACCTGGTACTTCACCTCCGAATCGGTCACAGAGGGGCATCCGGACAAGGTCGCCGACGCGATCTCTGATTCGGTGCTCGACGCCACGCTGAGAAACAACGCGATGGCACGAGTCGCCTGCGAGGTGTTCGTCACCACCCGTCTGGCGATAGTCGGTGGCGAGATCACCGAAGGCGCAAAACCCGATGTCGCCGCCATCGTCGACGACACCGTGGCGCGTATCGGATACGACGGGTTCGACCCCGGCTTCGCAGCGGGGAGCCTGGAGATACAGGATCGGGTTCAGGTTCAGAGCCCCGATATCGCCCAAGGCGTCGACCGGGAGCTCGGTGCCGGCGATCAAGGGCTCATGTTCGGCTTTGCCGTCGACGAGACCTCGGAGCTGATGCCCCTGCCCATCCAGCTCGCCCATCGGATGGCAGAGCGGCTCACCGAGGTGCGAAAGGCAGGAAAGCTGGACTATCTGCGTCCGGATGGCAAGACCCAGGTGATGGTCCGTTACGAGGGAGACCGGCCGGTTGCCGTCGAGAAGGTCCTCATCTCGGCGCATCACGCCAAGGACCAGGACCAGGGCGAGATGAGACAAGAGGTGTTCGATGCCGTGGTGGCGGCAGTGGTCCCCGAGGACATGCTCGACCCCGGGGTGGAGTTCATCTTCAACCCTTCCGGGCGATTCGAGGTCGGGGGGCCGGTAGCCGATACCGGGCTCACCGGTCGGAAGATCATCGTCGACACCTATGGCGGCTATGCCCGCCATGGTGGGGGCGCCTTCTCGGGGAAAGACGCGACCAAGGTCGACCGCTCCGCCGCCTATGCGGCCCGCTGGGCGGCGAAGAACCTTGTCGCCGCCGGTCTCGCCACCAAGCTGGAGATTCAACTCTCCTATGCCATCGGCAACCCGGAGCCGTTCTCGATCCACGTCGAGACGTTCGGCACCGAGCAGCTCGCCCCGGAGAAGATCGAGGGCATCGTCAGGGACCTCTTCGACTTTCGACCGGCATCGATCATCGGCCGGCTCGAGTTGAGGAGCCCCGTGTTCGCCGGCACCGCGGCCTACGGGCACTTTGGCCGCAGCGGCTTCACCTGGGAGCGGTTGGACATGGTCGACGACATCAAAGGGGCGGCCGGCCTCTGAGTCGAGCCACGGCCCGGGTGGTACCAAGTGTCCCGACGTTTGCAGTCGACAGCGGTTTTTGGTACTCGATCCCCGAACAGCTCCAAGAGGCGGTTCGAGTCGGCTCGATCGTGAGAGTTCCCCTTTCGGGGCGGAGGACGCGTGGCTTCGTGGTCGAGACGGGGGGCGAACGGGAGAGAGAGCTCAAAGACATCTCCGCTCTCTCCAGCCAGGTGCCGGTCTTCGACCCGGATCTGCTCAAGACGCTGCGCTGGGCGGCCACCCATTATGTTGCGCCTCTGTCGGTCGTGTTGGAGCGGGCAGCCCCGCCAAATCTGCCCATCCCGTCGGACCCGGTCGCCGCCTCCATCCCGGCAACCGGCGAGGGCAGCCATCCACTCCTCGAAATCGTCGAGGCGGCGACAAGTGGGCGCAGACACCCGACCACTGCCCTGATCGGCCCCTGGCAGTCGCTGCAGTGGCTGGGCGCATTGTCGCCGGTGTTGGCCAACGATTTGTCGGTCTTGGTGGTGACCGGGACCGAGGCCGAGGCCGAGGCCATCGGCTCAGCCGCAAGGGAGAGGGGAATCCCGGTTGTGATCGTCGCCGGTGAGGTGGCTCGGGACCTCACTGCCGCTTGGTCGGAGGCGCAGCTACCGGGGCGCCTCATCGTGGGCACGCCACGGGCCGCCGCCTGGCAGGTGGCCGGGCTGGCATTGGTGATCGTCCTCGAGGAGGGCCGTCGAGCGATGAAAGACCGTCAAACCCCGACCATTCACGTGCGTGAGCTGATGGCCACCCGGTCCAGGATCGAAGGGTTCTCCCTGGTGTTCTTCGGTCCGACGCCATCGGTGGAGGTGCTGGCCGCGGGCCCGGACGTGATCCGGGCGAGCAATCGGGCCTGGCCCCTGGTCGAGATCGTGGACCGGAGGGACGACATGCCGGGTGCGGGGTTCCTGGCAGAGCGGAGCGTCGCCGCGATGCGCGCCCTGGCCGCCGAGGGTCGACGCACGTTTGTCTTCACCCACCGCCGCGCCGCTGACTCCTCGATGCGATGTGTGGAGTGCCGACGGGTCCGCACCTGCGCCGCCTGCGGCTCACGGATCGGCCGCGAGCCCGAATGCCGGCGATGTGGGCGCCCGACGGGGCCATGCGACAATTGTGGCGGTACTTCGTTCGAGGAGATGGCATCGGAGCCGGAGCGTTTGGTGGCCGAGGTCAACCGGAGGCTGGGCCAGGGGACGGCCGGCCTCCATCCCTCGGAT
>JBOGEU010000823.1:0-5607 GCA_050741995.1 Acidimicrobiia bacterium
CTCGGTGGGGCGAACGATCAACATCTCGACCTTCCCGCCGTCCGATGGCGACTCGAGGATGTGGTCGAGCCCGGCGTTCAACTGATCAGTGCTCAGATGTCGGGGTTCCATCGGCGGGGACTCTATCGCCCGGTCAAGCCTCGGCTGCCCTCTCGCGGCCCTTGGTGTGCCTTCCCTCGAAGTTGGGCCCGAAGGTGTCGGTCCAGACCACTGTCGTGTAGAGCCAGAGTGCGGTCAGCACGAGGAGGATGGGAAATGTCCTCGCCACCACGATCAGGGCGTGCTCGGTGTCGGCGAGCCACCCACCGACCAGCGCCCCTATGGGGAGCGTGGCCCAGCCGATCGCCCGGCTGGCCGAGACCACCCTGCCCAGCATGCCCTCTTTGGCGTAGTTCTGCCTGATGGTGGCCAGCGGGACGTTTATCAGTGAGACCCCGAACATCCACCCCACGTTCAGGGCCAGGGCCACCGGCCCGTAGTTGCTGAACATGAAGGCGAGAAGCAGGAATCCGGTGATGGTCATGCCCACGGTGAGGGTCCTGCCCAGCCCCAGCGCCCTGACCACCCGGGGAGCGAGCAGGGCGCCGATGATCCCGCCCACCCCCATGGCGCTGACCAGGATCCCGATCTGGCCCTCGTCGGCGGCCCCGATGACGATCGGGAAGAGGACCACGATCGCGGCCTCGACGAACCCCATCACGAAGTTGGGCACCGCGGCGGCGATGGTGGTGATACGAAGCCTCGGCTCGGACCAGATCTCACGGATGCCGTCCGCTGCCTCTGTCAAGAACGGTGCACGATCATCGGTCCTCACCCGGTGGGTGTCGACCCGCCCCACCCAATAGAGGCATATCGCCGAGATGCCAAAGGTGACACCGTTGATGAAGAGCCCGAGGCTCGGCCCCCCGGTGGCGACGGTGAGCACACCTGCTGCCAGGGTTCCCAAAGCGAAATTCGCCTGCTGGCTGGCCGAGACGAAGCTGTTGGCATCGGCGAGTCTCCTTCGCCCGACCAGCGACGGGATCATCGTGTACAAGGCGCCATCGAACAGAGTGGTCAGAGAGCCGACGAGGAAGGCGACCACGAAAACGGTTTCGATGCCGAATGAGCCGTAGCCGGCCGCCAGATAGAAAAAGGCGCTGGCACGGAGCAGATCGGTGGCGATCATCACGGGGCGCAGATGCCATCGATCGAGCAGGACACCGGCCACCAACCCGGCAAACAGGGCGGGGGCGGTCTCCAGGGCGTAGGTGAGGGCGAAGTCGAGGGTCCGGAAGTCGCCACTCGTCGCCTGCTGTATGTCACGAACCAGGAACGGGAGAGTCAGGAAGGCGATGTAGGTCCCAAACTGACTCACGGTCTGGCCCACCCAAAGGGCCATGTATCTGGGTCCCAACGTCGTCAACGACTTGACGAAGTTCACGTGGATGCACCCTAACGGCCGGTCGCATCGTGTCCACCCCTTGTTAGCCTGGATTTCGATGGCCGAGCCACACGAGATCCCGCAGCTCACCGCCGAGTTGATCGACATGTCGCGGGAGTACCTGCGTCAGGAGACGCTCGAGCCCGCCAAGAAGCTGGGAAAGGCCGCCGGGACGGGGATCGGTGGGGCGATGGCCGTCGCGTTCGGCGCCTTTTTCCTGCTTCTCGCCCTGTACCAGGGTCTGAAGATGTGGCTGCCCACCGGGGAATGGTGGGTGGTCCTGGCCCGATTCCTCACCGCCCTGGCCGGCGCCGGGGTTGCCGGGCTCGTGTTCTGGAGGATGCAGAGTGACGATCAGTAGACAGGACATCGAGGCCAAGGCGAACGAGATCGTCTCCGCCGTGAACCAGACCAAGGATTCGGCCAAGGACACGGCAGTGCTGGCCGGTGTGGTCGTCGCCTTCTTGATCCTGGCCGCCTTCATCGTCGGCCGCCGCCGCGGCTCGCGAAACAAGACGATGGTCGAGGTCTACCGGGTCTGAGAGCTGGTTTTCCCCCTTGCGCAGCGGGCAGCGGAGCCGCTACTCGATCGGCTGCGGCTCTTCGCAACCTTCGAGGGTGAACAGGGCAGGGCCTTGAACCTCGGTCAGGGCCTCACAGCGATAGAAGAGCCACTCTTCGAACTCGGGGCCAACGTTGACGAACACCTCGATCGGCTGCTCCGGCTGGGTCCGATAAGTGATGAGGTCGAGGATGTCATCGGTTGCCGCATTCGGGTCCGGTGGCACGTAGGCCGCCAGCTCGGCGGGCTCGCCGGCCAGATACCCGTCGACGAAGCACCTGCGCTCCGGGCTCTCGACCTCGACCTCACCGAACATCGCCATCTGCATCGTGAAGTCCTCCCCACAAGAGGGAAGAGGGGTGCGCAACCCGTAGTCGAGCGGAACCGTGGTTGGCGGGTCGTCCTCCAACATCGTCAGATCACAGGGATCGGGGCCCGGGTCGAAGGAGACGAGGAGGCGCACGGTTTCCCCAGGCCCGGGATCGACGGCCATCGAGCACTGGTTCACCGGTGGGTCGAGGGAGCCGCAGTTCCCGTCACAAGGGCGCTGCCAGCTCTCCACATCGAAGCGACCGATCGGGACCTCGAGCTCGACGAGAGGGACGACTCCGACCCGGGTCAGCCTGAACTCGTGCTCTTCACCAGCCACGGCGAGGTAGGAGACCTGGCCTTCGATATAGCAACACGATCGCTGCTCCTGGAAGACACGGATCGTCGCCGTGGTGTCGATTCCCGGGTCCACGGTGGGGGTGGCCGAGGCGCAGGCGGCCAATGCGACAACGAGGAGGAGGTGTGGGACCCGAGCCGTCATGATGGTTCGACGACCTCCTTCGCCGGGCGGTTCCGGCTCAGTTCGGCTTTACGACCTGAATCTTCGGGTCACCGACCCGCTTGTGATGGATGACGATGGCGGAGCCTTCGGGGACCGTCTTGCGATAGAGGAGCCGCTTGCTCGGCTTGGTCCTTCCCAGATAGTGCAGGGCAGCCAGACCGAGACCCAGGTAGAGCTGTCTCTGGTCGCCGGTGCGCACGCCGCGCAGGGCCCGGTCGACGCCTTCGACCCGTAGATCCCTGATCCCGAAGAGTCGGAGCAAGCTTCTCATCTGTTTACATTCAACCAGCAATGCGGAATCGGAAACTGGTTCAGATGATCATCTGGGTCGTGGTGGTGTCCATGGTCATCGCCCTCGGCTTCTCCGTGGTCGCCCTGCTCCTATGAAGCTCGAGGCCGGTGACCCGGTCCTCCTCATCGACTCCAAAGGTCGCCACTTCCTGCTCAAGCTAGACCCCGACCGCATGTTCCAATATCACGAGGGACAGGTCCCGCACACCGATCTGATCGGATGCGAGGACGGGACCTGGATCAACTCCTCAACCGGTGCCCACCTGCTCCTCCTCCGGCCCCGGCTCGCCGATTTCATCCTCAAGATGAAGCGAAGCGCCCAGGTGGTCTATCCCAAGGACCTGGGCCCGATCCTGGTCTACGCCGATATCGGCCCGGGGATGACGGTGCTCGAGGCGGGCACCGGCTCGGGCGCCCTCACCCTCGGCCTGAGCCGGGCAGTGGGCCCCAGCGGGAGGGTGGTCAGTGTCGAGATCCGCGACGACCACGCCGCCCACGCCCGCAAGGCCGTGGAGCGCTGGTATGGGGAGATCCCGGAGAACATCGAATTGGTGGAAGGCGATGTTGCCGAGATGGTGGCGTCGGTGGCGCCGGACCGGATCGTCCTCGACCTCCCTGAACCGGGGCCGGTCCTCGAGGTGGCGTCCGAGCAGCAACCCAACGGCGGGGTGTTCGCCGCCTATCTGCCGACCGTGCCCCAGGTTCAGAACTTGGTCGAGAAGGCCCGGGAGACCGGTGCGTTCGCCGAGATCGAGGTCAAGGAGTTCCTGGTCCGCGACTGGAACGTCTTGGGGCGCTCGGTGCGGCCCGAGCACCGGATGATCGGGCACACCGGGTTTCTCGTCTTCATGCGCAAGGTGGCGCCCAATCCCTCCTGACGGCCGGGCGAGTGCCCTGGTTAGCATCGCCAGGAGCCCATGAAGGTTTGGATCGACCAGGATCTGTGCACGGGCGACGGTCTGTGCGAGGAGATCGCACCCGATGTCTTTGTCCTGCTCGACGACGGTCTGGCATATGTCCGGGAGGGCCCCAAGATCTACGCCGTGTCCGAAGGCAACCTGGAGGGGTCCGGCGGGATCGCCGTGGTGGCGGCCGGGCAGGAGGGCATCACCATCGAAGCCGTCGAGGAATGCCCGGGCGAGTGCATCTTCGTCGAAGCCTGAAGCGCCACTCAAGTCGGGCCGCCGGCCGACCGACGCTCTTCTTTGTGAACAAGAACTGCCAATATCGTGGTTCGGCTTGGTTTGGGTCAGAGAACCCAAAGAACTAGAGAGGCCCATTCGTATACTGCTCTTAAGGCGACCAAGCCAGGAGGAAGCCCGTGGACGATGGACGGAGACCGGACGACGCCACTCAGTTGCGCGGCGTGATCGTTGCGCTCGAGGAGGAGATCGCCGTCCTGCGCCGCCGTCTTCGTGAGGCGCCGGCCCGTGTCGAGGACCTGGAGAGCGAACTGGGCCGGATGCGGGAGAGACTCGACCGGGCCATGTCCCAGAACGACAAGCTGTCAGCCGTCCTCGAAGAGGCGAGGGAGCAACTCGGTGTTCTCCGGGAAGAGGTGGAGAAGCTCACCGCCCCGCCAAACAACTTCGGCACGGTCCTTCAGCTCAACGACGACGGCACCCTGGACATCATGACCGGCAGCCGCAAGCTGCGGGTCGCCGCCCAGCCCAACGTGGAGGTCAAGAAGCTCCAAGTAGGCCAGGAGGTGCTGCTCAACGAGGCCTTCAACATCATCGACGTCCGCCATTTCGAGCCCGCCGGTGACGTGCTGCGCGTGCGCGAGGCGATGACCGACGGCCGCGTCGTGGTGATCGCCCATGCCGATGAGGAGAAGGTCCTCCAACGCGCCGAGGGGATGGCCGACTACAAGCTCCGCCCCGGCGACTACGTCCGCATCGACTCCAAGACCGGGCTCATCCTCGAGAAGATGGAGCGCCCCGAAGTCGAGGAACTGGTGCTCGAGGAGGTGCCCGACATCACCTATTCCGATGTCGGAGGGCTGGCCCAGCAGATAGAGCAGATCCGCGACACGGTCGAGCTTCCCTACTTGCACAAGGACCTGTTCAAGGAGTACGAGCTGGAGCCTCCGAAGGGCATTCTGCTGTACGGCCCTCCGGGATGTGGCAAGACCCTCATCGCCAAGGCAGTGGCCAACAGCCTCGCCAAGAAGGTCTCGGAGCAAACCGGCAGCCCCGACGTGCGCTCTTACTTCCTCAACATCAAAGGCCCCGAGCTGTTGAACAAGTGGGTCGGCGAGACCGAGCGCCAGATCCGGATGATCTTCCAACGGGCCAAGGAGAAGTCGGACGAGGGCGTTCCCGTCATCGTCTTCTTCGACGAGATGGATTCGCTCTTCCGCACCAGGGGGACCGGCATCAGCTCCGACGTCGAGTCGACGATCGTGCCGCAGCTCCTGTCCGAGCTCGACGGCGTCGAGGCCCTGAAGAACGTGGTCGTCATCGGCGCCTCCAACCGTGAGGACCTGATCGACCCCGC
>JBOGEU010000824.1:0-1797 GCA_050741995.1 Acidimicrobiia bacterium
GCCCACAGGATGCTGCCAGGATGACGTCATGACGCAAGCCCAGACCGCCACCGAGCCCACGCCGTCCACCGAGGACTTCGCCGCTCTGCTCGACGAATCCTTTCGGCAGAGCGATCGCATCGAAGGCTCGGTGATCACCGGCAGGGTGATCTCGATCGAGAACGACGAGGCGGTGGTGGACGTCGGGCTCAAGTCCGAGGGTCGGGTGCCGCTCAAGGAGTTTTCGACCCCCGGCCATCCCGCCGAGGTCCAGGTGGGCGATCAGGTCGAGGTCTACGTCGAGCGCTTCGAGAACCGTAACGGCGAAGCGCTGCTCTCGCGCGACAAGGCGCGCCGCGAGGAGAGCTGGAACAAGCTCGAGCAGGCGTTCAAGGACAGCTCCAAGGTCTCGGGCTCGATCTTCGGCCGGGTCAAGGGCGGCTTCGCGGTCGATCTTGGCGGTGCGGTGGCCTTCCTGCCCGGCAGCCAGGTCGACATCCGGCCGGTGCGCGACGTGAGCCCGCTCTTGAACAAGGAGGAGCCGTTCCAGATCCTCAAGATGGACCGGCGGCGCGGCAACATCGTGGTCTCGCGCCGGGCGGTGCTCGAGGAATCGCGCGCCGAGCAGCGCAACGAGCTGCTCTCCACCCTCAAGGAGGGCCAGGTCCTGAACGGCGTGGTCAAGAACATCACCGACTACGGCGCGTTCGTCGATCTGGGCGGCCTGGACGGCCTTCTGCACGTCACCGACATCTCCTGGCGCCGGGTCAACCATCCGACCGAGGTCTTGAGCGTCGGCCAGTCGGTCGACGTCCAGGTGATCCGGTTCAACCGCGAGACCCAGCGGATCTCGCTTGGCATGAAGCAGCTGGAGGCCGACCCCTGGGAGGGCGTCGAGCTCAAGTATCCGGTCGGCGCCAAGTTCAAGGGCCGGGTCACCAACATCACCGACTACGGCGCCTTCGTCGAGCTCGAGCCCGGGGTCGAGGGCTTGGTGCACGTGTCCGAGATGAGCTGGACCAAGAAGAACGTGCACCCCGGCAAGATCGTCTCGACCAGCCAGGAGGTCGAGGTGATGGTGCTCGAGGTCGATCCGGAGAAGCGCCGGGTCTCGCTCGGCCTCAAGCAGTGCCTTGGCAATCCCTGGGAGAGCTTCCAGGAGAGCCATCCGGCCGGCAGCACGGTCGAGGGCGAGATCAAGAACATCACCGAGTTCGGGCTGTTCGTCGGGCTGGATCACGACATCGACGGCATGGTGCACCTCTCGGATCTCGACTGGCAGGTGCCGGCCGAGGAGGCGGCCGCCAGATACAAGAAGGGCGACGTGGTCAAGGCGGTGGTGCTGGACGTCGACATGGAGAAGGAGCGCATCTCGCTCGGCATCAAGCAGTTGAGCGAGGATCCTTTCAAGGAGGCGGTCAGCGGCTTGAAGAAGGGACAGCGGGTCACCTGCACGGTCAGCGAGATCACGCCGTCCGGCATCGAGGTGTCGACCACCGGGGGTGCCACCGGGTTCATCCGCAAGGCCGAGCTCTCGCGCGATCGCTCCGATCAGCGCCCGGACCGGTTCGCGGTCGGCGAGAAGGTGGACGCCAAGATCACCAACATCGACGCGTCGAACCGCCGCCTGACCCTCTCGGTCAAGGCGCTCGAGATCGAGGACGAGAAGCAGGCGATGGCCGACTACGGCTCGTCCGACAGCGGCGCCAGCCTGGGCGACATCCTGGGCCCGGCGATCAAGGGACGCCAGGAGCAGCAGGAGCAGCAGGAGCAGAAGGAGGACTCCGGGGGCTGAGCCGGCCCCGACCGGCTCGGCGG
>JBOGEU010000825.1:0-5356 GCA_050741995.1 Acidimicrobiia bacterium
GCGCCCAGCTCCGAATCGGGAAGGAATAGATTCCACAGGCCCCGGCCCCGGGCTTCTTTCTTCAACTCCTCGATCACCTGCGGATGGCGGTGCGGATCCCCCGACTCGTCGATTTGCCGTTCGTAAACCGCCTCCGACGGGTACACCCACTCCTCCATGAAGGCGAGCAGGCGACCTCTGAGCTCCTCGACCTCGGGTGAATAGCCGAACTCCATCGCCCCGGACGCTAGTGGTCCGTCGCGTAGAGGGGCCCCGGCTCAGGCATTCTCTCCCAATGGGAATGGTTTGGTGGATACGCCGATTGCCTCCTCCCCTACTCGTGAGAGCAAGCTCATCGCCGTGATGGTCCCTGCGAGGAGAACCGCCCCCAGCACCTGGCTCGCGGTGAGTGTGGTGCCGAAAACCACGTAATTGAGCCCGACCGCGGTGAGGGGGAACGCAAGCTCGGCCAACGTGGCAGCCGAAGCGGGTGTCCCTTTGAGCCCGTAGTAGTAGAGAAGCAGGGCGAGGAGACCCGGGATCATCGCCAACAGAAAGACCGCCAGAATGTCGGACCCGCTCAGAGCGGGCATCGAGGACCCGGGAACGAGCCATACCAGGAGAGCCGCGGCAGGCAACCCGATTGCGAATCTCGCCGCGGTCAGGGCACCGAAGGTCAGCCGATCGGTGAGCCGGCGGCCGAGGACCGTTCCCAGTCCCCACAGGACGGCAGCGCCCAGCGCCAGCAGGACAGGCGTGAGCCGTGATGCCGAGGCCGAAGATGGATCGGGGAAGGCCACGAGGTAGGCGCCGATCAGCCCGCCGCCGAAGAACCACGTAAAGCGTGGCAGCAACCGCTCACCGATGAGGGCTCGGGCGGCGATCACGACGACCAAGGGCTGGACCTTTTGCAACAAGAGCGGGGTTGTCGGGTCGCCGTAGCGGAACGCGGCCGTGAACAGTGAGGTGGCTACGGCCGAAGCGCCGACGCCCACCAGCACCAACGCGATCCAGTCCCCTCGATCGAGGCCTCGAAACGACCGCCGGTGACGCCACAGGACCGGACCGGTCACCAGGGCCAGGACCAGGTGCTCGAGAAAGACGAGGGTCGGCGCCGGAAGATCGAGCGCCAGCCCGCGACGAAACAAGGCATCGGTCCCCCAGAGCGCCGCCCCTCCGGCGACGAAGACGAATCCACCCCGCGGCCGCCGATTGGCCCGATCCATCCTTCCCATCAGACCCGTCCCCCGGCCGCTCAGGACGGAGACCCCGCCGGCTGCGCGGCGAGCTCGGCCTCCTCGATCAACTCCCGAAGCCGGGCGGGAGAGATTGGGAGCCGGTTGAGACGCACTCGAAGCGGCCGCAGCGCATCCACGATGGCGCCGGCGATTGCAGCCGGGGCAGACGAGGTCGCGCCCTCCCCGACTCCCTTGACCCCGATCGGGTTGCGTTCCGTCGGAAACGCCTGGTGGTGAACCTCGATCCTCGGGACATCGGTGGCGCTCGGCAGGAGGTAGTCGACGAAGCTACCGGTGAGCAGCTGGCCCTCGGCGTCGTAGATGACCTGCTCGAGGAGGGCATTGCCCACACCGTGTGCCACGCCTCCGTGTTGCTGCCCGTCGACGACCATGGGGTTGATCACCCTTCCGCACTCGTCGACGACCACATATCGAAGCACTTCGACGACACCGGTCTCACGATCCACCTCGACCACCGCGGCGTGGCTCCCGGAGGCGAAGACAACGGTGGGGGGGACATAGAAGCTTTGCTCCTCGATACCCGGCTCGATGCCTTCCCTCCAGGCGGGGCCACCGGGGGCGGCGGCCTGCGCGATCTCGGCCAAGCTCAATGCTACCTCTGGCGAGCCGCGTGGGTAGACCCGCCCTCCGGCCACCTCCAGGTCTTCGGGGCTCGCCTCCAGCATCCCCGCGGCAATGGCCACGACCTTCGCCTTCGCCAATTCCGCCGCCATGTGGACGGCAGAGCCGCCGGTGACAGCAACCCGGCTGGCGTATGTGCCACCGCCATGGGAGATGAGGTCGGTGTCGCCGAAGCGAACGGTGACATCGCCCAGATCGACGCCGAGCGCGTCGGCGCACACCTGGGCCAGCGTTGTCTCGTGGCTTTGACCATGGGTGGTCGTCCCGGTGTGCACGGTCACATGGCCGCTGTTGTCCACCCTTACCTTGGCCCCTTCGTAAGGCCCATATCCGGAGCCTTCGACATGACTCGAGAGGCCGATGCCGATCAAACGGCCCGAGGCCCGGAGCTCGGCCTGCTCCCGCCGGAACCCGTTCAGGTCGACCACGGTCACCAGCTTCTCGAGCTGCTCTGTGAAGTCACCGGTGTCGTACTCGATCGGCGCCCCGTCGCGGTAGAGCATTCCCATGTCGTATGGCATCAGGTCCCCGGGGATGAGGTTCCTGCGCCGCACCTCGACCGGATCGAGACCGGTCTCGTCCGCAACGAGATCGATGATCCGATCCATGACGAACACGGCAACCGGGCGACCCGCCCCCCTGACCGGCGTGTTCGGCAGCTTGTTGGTGGCGACACAGACGGCCTCAGACTCGAAGTTGTCGATCCTGAACTGCCCACGCATGTGCGATGCCGTGTTGTACGGGATGGTGATCGCAAACGGGTTGTAGGCACCGCAATCGAGCGCGAACCAATCCTTCAGGGCGAGGATGCGACCCTCGTCGTCGAAGCCCACCTCCACCCGGTGGGTCTGATCACGGGACTGGCGGGCGTTGCCCAGATTCTCCCTGCGATCCTCGATCCACCGGACCGGGCGCCCCAGGTCCCTGGCGATCGCGGCCACCACTATCTCCTCGGCATAGATGCCACCGCCGAAGCTGCCCCCGATCTCAGGGGCGATCACCCGGAGATGATCGTCGGGCAAACCCAGCATCTCGGCCATGTAGGTGCGCAGCAGATGGGGCCGTTGATTGTTGGCCCAGACGGTGAGTGTTCCCCGGCCCGGATCGGGCGAGGCGACTACCCCCCTCGTCTCCATCGGCGACCCGACGCTGCGGCCGTACTCGATGGTCTCCGAGAGCTGGTGCGGGGATGTGGCCAGGGCCTGGTCGGGCTGCCCCACGGTTATCCGGAAGCTGGCATGTACGTTGCCGGGGATATCGGGGTTGACCTGCGGCGCTCCCGGCGCCAGCGCCGTTGTCACGTTCGAGACCACGGGCAGCGGCTCGATGTCGAGCTGGATCGTCTCCAACGCGTCCTCTGCGATGTACCTGTCCAAGGCCACCACCACGGCCAAGGGCTCATCGAGGCGTATGACCCGGTCCTTGGCCAGGAGATCGGCGCGGTAGGGGGCGATCTGAAGCCCGGAGAGGCGCTGCACCTCGGGATCGATGCTCTTGTAGAACGGCCGGGTGAAAGACTCGACCTTGCCTTCGAGATCGGCCGCGGTGTACACGGCGATCACGCCGTCGAGGTCGAGAGCCTCCCTGGCATCGAGGCGCACCACGCGTCCGGCAGCGAGCGGGCTGCGGAGGAAGGCAGCCTCCACCATCCCGGGGATGCGGAGATCGGCGGCAAATTTGCCGGCGCCCATGAGCAGGCGCTCGTCCTCCCGACGAGGAACCGAGGCCCCGAAGTAGATGCCGGCCGGCTCGGTCATGATCGACCTCTCTCCACCAGCTCGCTGACTGCGTCGACGATGTTCTGATAGCCGGTGCATCGGCACAGGTTCCCCGAGAGGCGCTCCCTGATCTCGACCTCGCTCCCGGAAGGGCTCTCAGCGAGGTACTCCTTCACGGTCATCAGGAAACCCGGGGTGCAGAAACCGCACTGCAGGGCGTGATGCCGGGTGAAAGCCCCCTGAATCGGGTCCAATTCCCCGTCTTCGGTGGCCAGGCCCTCCACCGTCTCGATGTCCGCCCCATCGGCCTGGACCGCAAGCATCAAACAGGACCGCACCGAGCGGCCTTCGACGAGGACTGTGCACGCGCCACACACGCCGTGCTCGCACCCGAGGTGGGTGCCGGTGAGACCGAGTCGATCGCGAAGGAAGTCGGCAAGGGTCATACGGACCTCCGCCTCGGCAGTCTGGGTCACCCCGTTGACCCGGACCGTCACCATGGACCTATCCATCGCCGGCCCCACTTCTGGCGCGGGCCGTCGTCAGGGCGCGCCTCACCATCACCGTGCCGACCTGACGTTTGTAGCCCGCGCTTGCATGGACGTCGTCCAGCGGCTCCATCGCGTTCGACGCCAGGCCGGCAATCTCCGCGAAGAGGTCGTCGGATGGACGCTCGCCCAGCAGCCGATCCTCGGCCGCCGTCGCTCGCAACGGTGTGCTCCCCAATCCCAGGAGGCTGATCCGGGCATAGGAGACGGCATCTCCCTCGACCGCCAGGACAACACCAGCCCCCGCCTGCGCGAAGTCGCCATGACGACGCGCCACCTCGAAGAAAGCCGACCCCGCCCCAACCGGCGGCAGTCGAAAGCTCGTCTCCGACAGCATCTCATCGGGTGCGATCACCGTCGTCATGAACCCCTCGAACAGCTCACCGGCCGGGACCGTTCGGGACCCGGAGCGGCTCACGAGGGTGCACTCGGCGTCGAGCGCCACGGCCAGGGCAGGCCATTCGGCCGACGGGTCGGCATGGGCCAGGCTTCCCACAACCGTGCCGCGATTGCGAATGGCCACATGCCCGAGGACCGACATCGCGTCGGCGATCATCGGGCATCGGGCGCGGATCTCATCATGGAGCTCCACGTCGCGATGACGGGCCAGCGCCCCGATACGCACCGTGTCGCCGTCGCTGCTCACATAGTCGAGGCCCGGCACCCTGTTGATGTCGAGAATCACCTTGGGCCGGGCCAGCCGAAACGAGAGCAAGGGAACCAGACTCTGGCCCCCGGCCAGGATCTTGGCGTCAGAGCCGAGGTCTTCGAGGAGCTGAACCACTTGCTGCGTCGTCTCGGGGGCCTGGTACGAGAACCTGGGTGGCTTCAGAGGGCGGCCTCCTTGCGCCAGGCGAAGACACGTCGCTCGGCGGTCCTGAAGAAGAGGACGTCGACCGCGATCATCACCACGGTGAAGCAAAGCGTCCAAGCGACGACCCGGTCCGGTCTCAGAAGGCGGAAGAACAGCTCGAGCTGGCCGCCGATCCCGTTGGGCAGGGAGAGAGCCTCGATGATGACGACCAGCTTCCAGGAGAGGGCGAATCCGAACCGACCCGCCGAGAAGAGCGCCGGTGCCATCTGGGGGAAGATCAGCTCCCGGTAGCGCTGGCGGTGCGACCAGCGGTAGACGACCGACATGTCGGTCAGACCGGGGTCGAGCGCCTTCACCGCCTCGTAGACGATGTTGACGACGAAGGGAGTCACGCAGATCCACAGGGCGAGGAGGAGG
>JBOGEU010000826.1:0-1205 GCA_050741995.1 Acidimicrobiia bacterium
CTGTTGAAGTGCCGAGTACCGATTGAGGGCGGTGGCGGGGGAGTTCGTTTCGATCAGATTGACGATGAACGACTCGACGTGCTCGCGGTGGATGTCGGCGGCGCTTGTGGGCATGCCCTTCTCGGCGAGGAAGTCGGTGAGCTGGTTCGCCGCCTCGAGGTAGGTTCGTACCGTCTTCGGTGCCTTACGCTCGGCGTTGAGATGGAGTCGCCATGAGCCGATCAGTGATTCAAGGGAGGGTTTGGCCTCGATTCGTGCTTTGGCAGTCGCCATCAGTTATCAGCTCTAGTAGTGTTGCGCTTACTGATATCCTGCCGAACAATCCAAGAATAGTCAACTAGTACATTAAGAAATCCTCGCCGGGTTAGCTCAGTCGGCAGAGCAGCTGTCTTGTAAACAGCAGGTCGTCGGTTCGATTCCGGCACCCGGCTCCACGCTGCATGGGCCTTTGCGTCCCACCTGAGTGGTCGCAGTCGGTCAAAGCCCACCACCCCCGGCGAACCAACCACCAGACATCACGCACGCGCTCGGGGGCGCCCGGCCACCAAATCCTCAACTAAAACCTGGTGCACAAATACGCTCACCACATGCTCACTGATGAGGATCGGACAATCCTCGAGTTCGAACGGGGCTGGTGGTTGGAGCCGGGTCCCAAAGACCAGGCCATCGAGCTCAGCCTCGGTCTGCCTGCCGCCGTCTATTACGACCGTCTCCTGGCCATCATCGCCATGGCCGAGTCGTACCGGGTCGATCCCTTGACCGTGACCCGGGTCAGGTCGATGATCGAGCCCGACCCCGCCGGAGAGGCGGCTGTCTCATGAACCGGGGCAGGCACGCCTCGGCGTCGGCGAGCTCGTTCTACCGCGACCTGGTGATGATGGTGATCGGCATCCTGTTGGTCGGTGCCGCGGTATTCCTCCTCCTCTACCTGTTCTCCGGCGATCCCGATCCGGTGGCAGCAGGGACCACGACAAGCACTTCTACGCCGACCAGCAATCCGGACACCACCGAGACGTCGACCACGACCACGCCGGCAGCGACGTCGACCACCGCCGGCCCGTCAACCTCCACCACAGTACCGGTGCGCCCGCCGGACGAGGTCCGGGTAGTGGTCCTCAACTCGATCGGCCTGGACGGTGCGGCCGGGCGGAAGACCCAGCAACTGGCCGATGCCGGGTATCAGACCCAGCAGGCCGGGGACCTCG
>JBOGEU010000827.1:0-6553 GCA_050741995.1 Acidimicrobiia bacterium
ATGGCCACCGTTCGCATCGTCCTCCTCGGGCGGGCCCGACGGGGGCCGGCGGCGCTGCTCGGCTTCTTCGAGTCCTTGATCTGGGTGATCGCCATCGCCCGGGTGTTCGACGGACTCGATGACCCGGGACGGATGGTGGCTTTTGCTCTCGGCTTCGCCGCCGGGACCTACGCCGGCTCGGTTGTCGAAGAGTGGCTGGCGTTGGGCCAATCGTTGATCCGGGTCGTGGCGCCGGTCCACACCGACCCGGTCGCTCCTCTGCTCCGGGAGAGGGGCTTCGGGGCAACGGTGCTCAACGGGGATGGCCTGGCTGGAGAGGTCCGGGTCACCTT
Source organism: Acidimicrobiia bacterium (assembly GCA_050741995.1). Classification (GTDB taxonomy): domain Bacteria; phylum Actinomycetota; class Acidimicrobiia; order Spongiisociales; family ZC4RG35; genus JARDZU01. The sequence goes on from JBOGEU010000827.1 coordinate 333, forward strand.
TTGCGTTGTTCCCCGCAAGGAGGTGTACACCGCGACTCGGCTCGTCCACGAGTCGAATCCGCTGGCGTTCGTCACCATCGACCAGACGTCGACCATCGACCTGGCCAGACACGAGGGCGACGTCCAAAAGTAAGGGCCATGAACGACCAGAGTGCGAGCCTGATCGAAAGCCTTCGCCACCGCATCGTCGCTTCGGCCACCGAGCCGTTCCGTCACGCCCCGTACCCGCTGGCGCGGAGTCTCCGGCATCGGGGCGATCCCGGTTTGTTCGGCCCCGGCTCGATCTCGTGGAAGGTCCTGGGTGACCCGGCTTCGTTCGTCGGTGGCATCAGGGCGCTGATGGTCCAGGCTGTCCATCCCGAGGTGGTGGCAGGTGTCGGAGACCACTCCCGATACCGCGAGGACCCCCTGGGCCGGCTCTCCCGCACCTCCGCATACGTGACGGCAACCACCTACGGAGCAATGCCTGAGGTGGAACAGGCCGTGGCCCAGGTCCGGCGCATCCACCGTGTCGTGTCCGGTGTCTCCAGCCGGGGCGTGGCCTACGACGCCGACGATCCCGGGTTCTCCGCCTGGGTCCACAACGCTCTCACCGACTCCTTCCTAGTCGCCAACCAGACCTTCGGCGGGATGCGGCTCACCGCGGCCGAAGAGGATGCATTCGTCGTCGAGCAGACAAGAGTCGGGGCCCTCCTCGGCTCCGACCCGATGCCTTCGACAGCCGGCGATCTCTCACGATGGATCGAGAGCCATCCCGATGTTGCCCCATCACCCGAGATGCACGACGCCATGGAGTTCCTGACCGACCCACCGCTCGATCCCGGGCTCAAGATCGGGTACAGACTGTTGATGGAGGCGGCGGTGGCGACGATCCCACGCCGTCTGCGAGATATCCTCGAAATGACCAAGGCACCGGGCGCGATCAGCGCGGGGAGGGCGACGGTGGCAGGGCTGCGTTGGGCGCTGGGTTACTCGCCCTCCTGGCACCTGGCCTTGGTGCGGTGCGGGGCGCCAGTGCCCGACGGCTTGTTCAAACAGCCGCTGCCGGTGGACGCCGACTAAAGAGGTATCCGGCCCGGGGCCGAGCGGTCAGCCGCCGACTACCAGAGTCCCGGTCATGGACGGATGGATGGCGCAGAAGTAAGCCCAAGTCCCCTCCTCGAGCGACATGTCACCCTGCTCATCGACTCCCACCCGGAGCGCCTCCATGTCGACCGGGTTGCCGTCGAGCGTGTCCATCTGCACCTCGTGGGGTGCACTCGAGTCGTTGACCCAGGTCACCGTCTTGCCCGCCGGGACGGACACCTGGGACGGAAACGACAGCTGGGTGATGGTTATCACCACCGAGGTGTCGGTCTCGCTGACGTTGCCCTCGCTGGTGTTGGTATCGGTCTGTTCGTCGACATCGGTCGCCGACGGCTCCTCCTCGGTGCTGTCAGAGCACGCCGCCATCACAGTGAGCAGCGCGATCAGGCCAACCAAGATCGACCGTGAATGCTTGCCTCTCATGATCAAAAGCCTACGCCAACGATTTGGATCCGCCGGCAAGCTCCAGGTCCGAGACCGACCTGAACCTGGGGATCACCACCTTGTCCCCCAGCCACTCCTCGAGCCGGGCTGCTTGGCCCGCGATCTCGGCCAGCGTCTCCGATCCGACGTCCTCGAGCAATTCCCACACGATTTCGCCGTCGCTGCGCTGCGACCAACCGCCGACGATCCTCCCCTCCACCCAGATCGTGGGCCCCGCGTTCCCGTTTCTGTCGAAGAGGCGCGGGTGGTGGGGCCCCAGGTACCAGTCACGCTGCTTCCAGCCCATCGGGGTGGGGTCCAGGGAGGGGAGGAGGCTGACCCATGGCCCCGGGGCGCTCACCGGTTCGACATCGTCGTCCAGGACATGGCCCACACCGGCGGAGAGCCGCACCTCGACGGCACCGATGTTCTCCAGAGCCGTTCGGACCTGGGTGACCGGCCACCCGGTCCACCACTTCATGTCCACCTCGGTCGCCGGGCCAAAGGCTCGAAGCCACCTGGTGAGAAGCGCAGCTTGTGCCTCTTCCCGGCCCATCTCCGCCATCGGCCTCCCCATCCAGTCCTCGAGGGGCGCCCACCGGTAGAGACTGCTCACCCACGTCCCTTTCGGCCTGCCCCGCACCACCTTGCCTTCGAGGGCGAGGAGAAACAAGATCCTGGTCGAGACCCCTGAGGTTCCCATGACGGAGCCGTCTCGCTTGTAGAAGACGAGCTTCTCGCCCAGCTCCGGGACGTCCTGGGTGAGCTCGGTGGCAGTTGCCTCGCCCCGCCGTCTCAGGGCGTCCATCACTCGCTGCGAGACCTCGCTCACCCATGCCGCCCCCTCCGTGGCCAGCCCGGCGCTCTCGATCATTCCCGCCGTCCGTCTCAGCTGAGCCGGGATAAGGGCGAGAGTCGAGGAGTGATGGATGATGGCGGCGTCTCCGGCGGGGACCACGAAAAGGGTCCGCCGCATGCCGAGGATGCGCACCACCGATCGTTGGTCGTACAGGGCGGCCTCGACGTCTCCCTGCTCGAGCCCGGGGATCCGGGCCCGCGCCGACAGATAGACGGTGGCAGGGTCCGAGGAGTGGAGCCCGACCATGTCTCCCGCAGCCTGGGCGACGTTTTCCGCTGGTGCTGCCAGATGATGCCTGACGGCGAGGCGGGCCCGTCGCTCTTCGGTGGTGATGGAGCGCATCGGAGGGCAAATTAGGCTCGCCGGGTCAGGATCACCACGGTGAAGGCGCCCATGGTCCGGGAAATCCAGGATTTCGCCATCAGGCTCCTGGTTACCGTCTGCGGAATGTGGGCCGATCGAGATGTGCGCAGGGTGGTCCTGGCTCGCTTCATCTCCCGGATCGGCGGCGAGGCCGCCTTCTTCGTCGGCATCTGGGGAAAGGCCGCATTCGAGTTGGGCGCCTCGGCCTCGGGAGTTGCTGCGGTCATGGCCGCACTGGGGGTCGCCTCGCTCATCGGCTCCGCAATCGCAGGCGTCCTCGTCGATCGGTTCGATCCGAGGAGAGTGCTGATCGTCGGCGAGCTGGCATTCATCCCGGCTGCGATCGGGATGATGTTCGCCGACACCCTTCCCAGTCTCGTCGTGGCGACATTTCTCCTCGGGTTGGTGGGCACTCCGGTGTTCACCGCCATCTCGGCGTTCGGCCCTTTTCTCACCGATGATCCGGATCGGCTGGGGCGAATCAATGGCTACATCGAGGGCGCCTCGTGGGCGGCCTTCGTCGTGGGCCCGGCAACGGGGGCGGTCATCGCCGCATCGATCGGCCTCGACGCGATATTCGCCCTCGACGCCGCGACGTCGGCGGTGGCGGCCGGGCTCGTGGTCCCGGTGTCGGTCCGTGCCCTGGGGAGGCAGGAGCGTGAGAAGAACCAGGGTTTGAAGGAGTTGCGGGAGGGATTCGCCCATGCCTATGGCCAGAGGAGGCTTCGCTTCTACATACTTCTCGGATCGTCGGTGTGGGTCCTGTTCGGCACCTTCAGCGCCCTCGAGCCGCTCTTCTACCGGGACATCCTCCAGGTCGAGCCGGAGACACTCGGCTGGGTGAACTCGGTCTTCGGCCTCGGCCTGGTTGCCGGCACCTGGTTGGCATCACGATTCCCGTCCAAATACCGCACTGCTCGGGTCCTGGTGCTGATCGTCGCCCTCAACTCGGTGGGGGTGCTGGGCTATGTAGGCACCGACCATCTCAGGGTGGTGGTGATCGCCGGTGCCCTCTGGGGCATGCTGATCGGGGTCATGGCGCCGCTGCTGCGAACCCTGATCCAGCTCAACACCGCCGACGAGGTGATGGGCCGGATCACCGGCGTGACCCAAGTCCACCAGGAGTTGGGGCATCTCCTGCCATTGGCAGTCGCACCTTTGTTCGCCGGTATGCTCGGGGTGCAGAGGACCCTGATCTACGCCGGTGTCGGCTTGGCCCTGCTCGCCGTGATGTTCCTTCCGACGGCGACCCGGCTCGATCGGACCAGGCTCGGGGAGGTGCCCGCCACCGGGCTGCCCGATCCTACGGACGAGCCCCGGTCGATGGGCCACTGATCAGGCCGAGGATCAGGCGTAGGAGATCCCGACCCGCTTCTCGAAGCTCTCGGCCTTGTGCATGATCTGCGCCGGCAGCGCCATGATCTTGTCCTGAAGCTCGGCGGCCGACGGTCTCAGATCGGAGAGGTCTGCGATCTTCCACTCCTTGATCAGGGGGAGGACCACGCGGTCGTGATGGATGCGAAGGTTGTAGACCCCGGCCTTGGCCACCTCGATCGATCGCCTGAGGAAGTTGGGCATCGCCACCCCCGGCATCTGGAAATTGTCGAAGACGCGATGGATGCCGCCCAGCACCAGGTCAGGCGACTGGTCGAGCATCGCCTGCATGACGCCCTTGTAGAAGATGAAGTGGTGGTTCTCGTCGGTGGCGATGTTGCGCATCAGCTCGAAGGCGGCGGGGTCGTCTGTGATCTTCCCCGCGTTGCGATGGCTCACCCTGGTGGCGAGCTCCTGCATCGCGGTGTAGGCGAAGATCTCGGTCGGATCGTCGTACGAGGGCTGATACCCGTTGATCATGGTGGCTTTGCGATCTTCTTCGAGCTCGTACGGATCGCAATTGCGGGAGGTGAGCAGGTAGCTGCGAATCCCGATCGCATGCTGGCCCTCTTCGGCCGTCCAGAGATGGTTCCACCGGGAGAAGGCCGACGTCCCAGGCATGTGCTTCTCGATCAGTGCGTGGTAGTAGGGGAGGTTGTCCTCGGTGAGCAGGTTGAGGATCAGGGCGGTGCGGGCATTCTCCGAGATGGTGCACTGGGAGACGTCCCATGGCTTGTCGCGGAAGCTCTCCCCGCGCTCCCAGGGGACGATGTCGTGGAAGTACCAGTCGGCGCGTCGGGCCAGGTGCTCTTCGGTGAGCCTGTCGACTACGGAGTCGATTGCCTCGACCAGCTCGATCTTCTCGGTATGTGCCATGGGGTCCTCTTGGTGGGCGCTCTAGACAGGGGTCCCACAAGGTCTGGCACCTATTCCGTCGTCGTCTTTGACCCTAGGGCCATGGGTGGGGTTACCGGTTCCTCGTTAGAGTCTCGCCGCCATGGGCATTGCAACGAATCGACGGGCTGCCCGCACCGGGATCTCGATGCTGTGGGTGGTCCTCGTCTTCGTGATCGCCTGGGAGGCCTACAAGCTGATATGGACCGCTCTGGGGTGGGAGACGCCGGTCAGGCCCGACAACCGGACCCTGCCCCACATCTGGGACATCCTGCTCACTCTCTTCCAGCCGGCACAACGCAACGGCCCGCCGTTGATCCTCGTCGAGGCCAGGGCCGCCCTCCTCACCCTGCGGGAGGCGTTGGTCGGCTTCGGGTTCGGGGCGGTGATCGGGTTCGGGCTCGGCGTCCTGTTCGTCCGATCACACACCTCCGAACGGGCGTTCATGCCTTATGTGGTGGCCTCGCAAACGGTCCCCATCCTGGCCATTGCCCCGATGGTCGTGGTGTGGGGCGGGCGGCTCGATGTGCCGCAATGGCTGACCATCTCGATCATCGCCGCCTACTTGACGTTCTTCCCGGTGGCGATCAACACCCTGCGTGGGTTGCGATCGCCGCGGGCCACCGCCCACGAGCTGATGCGCAGCTACGCCAGCACACCGCGAGAGACCCTTTGGAAGCTGCAGGTACCCGCCGCCATGCCCTACATCTTCACCGCTCTCAAGATCTCGGCGGCTGCCAGCGTGATCGGCGCCATCGTCGGTGAGCTCCCCGCCGGGTTCAGAGGAGGGCTCGGCCGCGACCTCCTCCAATTCTCACAGCAGTTCACCGCCGCCCCCGAGAAGCTGTTCGCCGCGGTGCTGATCGCCGGGCTCGCCGGGATGCTGTTCGTGGGTCTGGTGACGCTGGCCGAGCATCGTTGGGTCACCGCCAACATGAGGCAGTCGACATGACTGTCCCTGTGGTCGAAGCCCGCGGACTGGGCAAGACCTTCGGATCAGGGTCGGAGAAGACCGAGGCCTTGCGCGAGATCGATCTTCGCATCGGGCCCGGCGACTTCGTGTCTCTCATCGGCCCTTCGGGCTGCGGTAAGTCCACCCTGCTGCGGGTGATCGGCGACCTGGTCGGCCCCAGTGGCGGATCGCTGGCGATCAATGGAAAGACGCCGCAACAGGCTCGTCTCGACCGTGACTACGGCATCGTGTTCCAGGACGCCACACTTC
>JBOGEU010000828.1:0-6989 GCA_050741995.1 Acidimicrobiia bacterium
TTCCGGCATCGACCGATGCGGGGGCCATCGTCGCTCTCGAGCCCGACGGGATCTTTGTCTCCAAAGGCCCCGGCGACCCCGAGCCGCTCACCGGGGTCATCGACACGCTGCGCTCACTCCTGGGCAGGGTGCCCCTGTTCGGGATATGCCTCGGTCATCAGGTCATGGGGCTGGCGGTCGGTGCCACCACCTTCAAGCTGCCATTCGGTCACCATGGCGGCAATCACCCGGTGCGTCGACTGGGAGACCGCCGTGTCGAGATCACGGCCCAGAATCACGGCTTTGCCGTCGATCTCTGGTCGTTGAGCACCGAGAGTGCGCCCTCCCGCCACGGGCTGGTCAGCGACGACCTGCTGCCATCCAGGGTCGACACCGGCTTCGGCCCGGTGGTGCCCACCCATCAGAATCTCAACGACGGCACCCTGGAGGGGATGCGGCTGACCGAAGTGCCGGCCTTCTCGGTGCAATACCACCCCGAGGCCGCGCCCGGCCCGCATGATGCAAGCGGGCATTTCGACGAGTTCGTGGCGTTGATCGAGGAGGGTGCCTGATGCCGGCGCGGACCGACATCCGCTCGATCCTCCTCATCGGGTCGGGCCCGATAATCATCGGGCAGGCGTGTGAGTTCGACTATTCGGGCACCCAGGCGGCCAAGGTCCTCCGGGCCGAGGGCTATCGGGTGATCCTGATCAACTCGAATCCGGCGACGATCATGACCGATCCCGAATTCGCCGACGCCACCTATATCGAGCCGATCACCCCGGAGGTGGTGGCCGAGGTCATCGCCAGGGAGAAGCCCGACGCCCTTCTGCCTACCATCGGCGGTCAGACCGCTCTCAACGTCGCCGCCGAGTTGGCCCGATCCGGGGTCCTCGAGCGGCACGGCGTAGAGATGATCGGAGCCGGTCTCGAGGCAATCGAGCGCGCCGAGGACAGAGGCTTGTTCAAGGAGACCATGGAATCGGTCGGTCTCGCGGTGCCCAGGGCCGGTTATGCCAGGTCGATGACCGAGGCGATGAAGATCGCCAAGGAGATCGGGTTCCCGGTGATGGTCCGGCCGTCATTCATCCTGGGAGGTGGCGGCACCGGCATCGCCGACACCGAGGCCGAGCTGGTGGAGGTGGCCCGCAACGGCCTCTCCGCCTCGCCGGTGTCCGAGATCCTCGTCGAGGAGTCGCTTCTCGGCTGGAAAGAGTTCGAGCTCGAGGTGATGAGGGACGGCAACGACAACGCGGTGATCGTCTGCTCGATCGAGAACCTGGACCCGATGGGAGTCCACACCGGCGACTCGATCACCGTGGCGCCAATCCAGACACTCTCCGACCGTGAGTACCAGGAGATGCGTGACGACGCGATCGCGGTGCTCAAGGCGATCGGTGTCGAGACCGGTGGCTCCAACGTCCAGTTCGCCGTCGACCCGGTGTCCGGGCGCCGGCTGGTCATCGAGATGAACCCCAGAGTGAGCCGCTCCTCGGCCCTCGCCTCCAAAGCCACCGGCTTCCCCATCGCCAAGATCGCGGCATTGCTCGCCGTGGGCCACACCCTCGACGAGATCGCCAACGACATCACCGGGGCCACACCGGCCAGCTTCGAGCCTGCCCTCGATTACGTGGTGGTCAAGGTCCCGCGGTTCGACTTCGCCAAGTTCCCCTCGGCCCCGACCCGGCTCGGCACCTCGATGCGAAGTGTCGGAGAGGCGATGGCGATCGGGCGCACCTTCGCCGAAGCGTTGCAGAAGGCACTGCGCAGCATGGAGAACGGGCGCTTCGGGCTCAACGCCGACCCCGCCGAGCAGGTCCTGGTCGACATGGGCGCCGAGGAGCTGGCCGACGAGGTGACGGTGCCCCGGCCATCCCGGATCTTCGCCGTGGCCGAGGCGCTGCGACGAGGCTGGAAGGTCGACGACGTTGCCCGCCTCAGCGCCATCGACCCATGGTTCGTCGACCAGATCGCCGAGTTGGCCGAGCTTCGCTCAGAGATCGAGATCGCCACTCCTTCCGACACCGGGCTGTTGCGGGAGGCCAAACGAGCCGGCTTCTCCGATCGGCAGCTCGGCCACCTCTGGGGCCGGGCGGAGGAGGAAGTCAGGGCGGCGCGTGTCGAGGCGGGTCTGCATCGGACTTACAAGACCGTCGACACCTGCGCCGCGGAGTTCGAGGCTTTCACCCCCTACATGTACGGGACATTCGAGGACGAGACCGAGGTGCCCCCGTCCGATCGGCCCCGGGTCGTCGTTCTCGGGTCGGGCCCGAACCGGATCGGGCAGGGGATCGAGTTCGACTATTGCTGCGTCCACGCCGCCTTCTCGCTGCGTGATGCCGGGTACGAGACAGTCATGGTCAACTGCAACCCCGAGACCGTCTCCACCGACTACGACACCTCGGACCGGCTCTATTTCGAGCCCCTCACCACCGAGGACGTCCTGGCAGTGATCGAAGCCGAGAAGCCGGTGGGAGTCATCGTCCAGCTCGGCGGGCAGACCCCGCTCAACCTGGCGATGGAGCTCAATGAGGCCGGGGTCCCGATTGCGGGCACGTCGCCGGCTTCGATTGCCCTCGCCGAGGACCGCGAGCAGTTCGGGGAGCTGTGCCGGAGCCTGGGCCTGCGTCAACCGGCCGGTGGCTCTGCCATCTCGGCGACAGAGGCCGAGGACGTTGTCGACCAGGTCGGCCTTCCGGTGATGGTCCGCCCCTCGTTCGTCCTCGGCGGGCGGAAGATGAAGGTCATCTACAGCGTCGAGGAATTGGCCGACTATGTGCGGGAGATCTACGGGGAGGCCGACCCGGAGCTGGTCGGGGCGCCGATCCTGATCGACCGCTTCCTCGAGGCTGCGGTCGAGGTGGACGTCGACGCCGTCTACGACGGCTCGGAGCTGCTGCTGGGTGGCGTGATGGAGCATGTTGAGGAGGCCGGAGTCCATTCCGGCGACTCGGACTGTGTGACCCCGCCGCCGACCATCTCCGACGAAGCCCACAAGGAGATCGTCCGCGCCACACGCGAGCTGGCGACCGCCCTCGAGGTCCGGGGGTTGATCAACCTCCAGTTCGCGGTCAAAGGCGACGACGTCTACGTGTTGGAGGCCAACCCGAGGGGAAGCCGGACGGTGCCCTTCATCAGCAAGGCGACAGCCATTCCCCTGGCCCGGATCGCGGCGAGGGTGATGATGGGCTCGACTGTCGAGGACTTGCGCCGGGAAGGGTTGGTCCCGCTGACGGCACAGCGGCCGGACTTCGTCGCGGTGAAGAACGCGGTGATGCCATGGGATCGGTTCCCCGAAGAGGACTCGGTGCTCGGCCCCGAGATGAGGGCGACCGGAGAGGTGATGGGCATCGGCTCCGATGTCGGTGTCGCCTTCGCCAAGGCCCTGCTCGCCGCCGGGCACATCCTTCCTACCCGGGGGCGGGTGTTCCTCTCCTTCGCCGATCGTGACAAGCCGATGGGGCTCGCCGTCGCCCAGGCCTTCACCATGCTCGGCTTCGAGTTGATCGCCACCCACGGCACGGCGAGATTCCTCCGGCACCATGCCATCGAAGCCGACCCGGTCAACAAGGTCGGCGAAGGGCCGAGGGACATCGGGCAGCGTCTGGAAGACGGCGAGGTGCAGCTGGTGATCAACACCCCTCGGGGCGGCAAGGCCCGCTCCGATGGCCGCACCATCCGGATCGCGGCCCGGGTCCACTCAATTCCCTGCGTGACCACCATCCAGGGCGGTCTTGCGGTCGCCCGCAGCCTTCGCGCCGGGCCGGGTGCGATCCTCAGGCCAAGGAGCCTCCAGGAATGGCATCAAGCCGTTTGACCACCGCCCTCGGGCCCATCGAGCTCCGGTCGCCGCTGATCGCGGCCTCGGGAACCGTCGGCTCGGTCTGGGAGTGGGCCGATGTGGCCGACGTCACCGTCTACGGCGCCGCGGTCGCCAAGTCGGTGTCCGCGGTGGAATGGACGGGCCGCCCGGCGCCCCGGCTCGCCCCATCCGGGGCGGGGATGCTCAACGGCGTCGGGATCCAGAACCCGGGCATCGAGGCATGGTCGGAGGCAATGCGGGACCGGATCCCCCGCCTCGACGTCCCGGTCTGGGGCTCGGCGGTGGGGGAGTCCCCTGACGACTTCGCCCATGTCGCCAAGGGCCTCGCCTCGGCGGGCGTCCCGGTGGTCGAGGTCAACCTTTCCTGCCCGAATCTCGAGGACGGCCGGATGTTCTCACTCGACGCCGACCGATCCGGCGAGGTCATCTCGGCCGTGGCGTCCGCAGTGGACCTCCCGGTGGGGGCCAAGCTCTCCCCCAACGCCGATGACATCGTCGGCGTGGCCCGTGCCTGTGTCGACGCCTCGGCCGCCTTCCTCACCCTGACCAACACCGCCTTCGGCTTCGGGATCGACCTCGACAGCCGCCGGCCATTGTTGAGCGGGGGGGTCGGCGGCTACAGCGGGCCCGGGCTGAAACCGATCGCGCTGCGTTGTGTCTACGAGGTGGCAACTGCTCTCCCCGGGGTGGCGATCGTCGGTTGTGGCGGAGTGATGACCGGAGCGGATATTGTCGAGTACCTCCTGGCGGGAGCCAGCGCGGTCGGATTGGGCACGATCCATCTCGCCGAGCCACGAGCCGGGAGACGGATCAGCAAGGAGCTGATCCGTGAGATGGATCGTCGAGGAGTCGAGTCGGTCATGCAGTTGGTCAGGGGTGTCGTCCCGTGGTGAGCCGGGTCCTCGTCGCTCTCGACGTCCCTACCGGGGAAGAGGCCTTGTCCCTGGCCGAGATGCTCCATCCCCATGTCAGGGGCTTCAAAGTCGGTCTGGAGTTGTTGATGGGGGTGGGGCCATCGATCGTCACCCGTTTGGCCGGGCTCGGCTCTCCCGTCTTCGTCGACGCCAAGCTGCACGACATACCGAACACCGTTGGGCGGACGGCGGAGAGACTCGGTGAAGTGGGAGCGCGCTGGGTGACGGTGCACGCCGCCGGCGGCGAGGAGATGGTTCGGGTCGCTGCGGAGGCCCTCAACGAGAGCTCCGGCGGTGCTGCCGGGGTCCTGGCAGTGACCGTGCTGACATCGCTCGACGAGTATGAGTTGGCCAGGATCGGCATCGATCGCCCGCTCGATGAGCAGGTGGCGGCCCTGGCCAGCGCGGCGGCAGGCTCCGGAGCGGAGGGCGTCGTCTGTGCCGTCACCGAGGCAAGGCTGGTCCAGGCACTCGGCCTGGGGTTGACGGTGGTGACGCCGGGGATCAGGCCTGCCGACGCGGCTCCGTCCGACCAGAGGAGGGTGGCAACCCCGGGGGCGGCCATCAGGGCAGGGGCAGATCTGTTGGTCATCGGTCGCCCGATCACGGCGGCGCCCGACGTCGTGGCCGCCGCGGTCGCCATCTCGGAGGAGATCGACGCCACGGTTTTGGCCACTTAGCCGGGTCGACGATGGCTATGGTCGGGTTTTCGACCGAGATGAGGACAATGGCACAACCACCCCAATTGAGCGACGAACAGCGAGCCGCTGCGCTGGCCAAGGCCGCCGAGGCGAGACGTGTCCGGGCCGAGGTCAAGGAGCTGCTGAAGACCGGGTCCCTTCGCCTCTCGGAGTTGATCGAGAAGGCCGACGGCGACACAATCCTCGCCGGGCTCAAGGTGGAGCGAGTGATCGCATCCATGCCCGGAACCGGGAAGATCAAGGCCAAGCGCATGATGGAGTCGCTCGGGATCGCCGAGAACCGCCGCCTCAGGGGTCTGGGCGACAAGCAGAGAGAGGCGCTCCTAGCCGAGTTCTCCTGAAGTGGCTGGCAGGCTGATCGTGGTATCGGGGCCCTCCGGCTCCGGCAAGTCGAGCATCGTTCGAGAGCTTCTCGACCGACTCGACATCGAGTTCTCCGTCTCCGCCACCACCCGGCTCCCACGACCCGGGGAGCGGCATGGCGACCATTACGACTTCGTGTCCCGCCGTGAGTTCGAGACGATGATCGAGAACGGTGAATTGCTCGAATGGGCGCTGTACAACCAACGGTACTACGGCACCCCCAAGGCCCCGATCGAAGCCGCGGTCGCCGAGGGCCGTGACATCCTCCTAGAGATCGAGATCCAGGGCGCCCGGCAGGTGAGAGAGCAATGGCCCGAAGCCGTGATGTTCTTCATCGGCCCGCCGTCGATGGACGAGCTCGAGAAACGACTGCGGAGGCGGGGGGACACCTCAGAGGAGGACATCGAGGAACGACTGGAGATCGCCGAGTCGGAGATCGAAGAGGCTGCCTCCCTCTTCGATCACGTCGTGGTCAACGAGAACCTGGAGACTGCCATCGAGGAGATCGCGAGGCTGATTACGGCCACGTGATCGGGTACTCTGTAGGTGTTCCCCTCTCTCCGAAGGACCCCATGAAGATCGAAGATGTCATCGACCAGATCGGCAACCGCTTTGCCACCGTGGTCGTGGCCGCCCGACGTGCCCGCCAGATCAACGGATATTTCCACCAACTCGGCGTCGGGTTCGGTGAGTTCGTGCCCCCGCAGGTGCACACGTTGTCCCGCAAGCCGCTGACCATCGCCATGGAAGAGATCGCCGAGGGCAAGGTCTCGGTCGACACCGTCGAGGGCTGATGCTCCAGGGGCGTCGCCTCCTCCTCTGCGTCACGGGCGGCGTCGCGGCCTACAAGTCCGCCTATCTCGCCCGTCGCCTGCTCGAGGCCGGTGCCGTGGTCAGGGTCGAGATGACCGAGTCGGCGCTCCAGTTCATCGGCGCCCAGACCTTTGCCGCCATCACCGGTGAGCCTCCTTTCACCTCCCTGTTCGGTGCCGCCCTGATCTCTCCCCACACCGAGCTGGCCCGATGGGCGGACCTCATCGTGGTCGCCCCGGCGACTTCCGCCACGATCGGCAGGATCGCCAACGGGCTTTCGTCCGACCTGGTGAGCGCCACCGTGATCGCGGCGACCGTGCCGGTGTTGATCGCCCCCGCCATGCACACCGAGATGTGGGAGCACACCTCCACCCGGCGCAACATGGAGCTGATCGA
>JBOGEU010000829.1:0-3485 GCA_050741995.1 Acidimicrobiia bacterium
GGGTCGGAGACGGCGAGGCCCACCCGCTTGGTGCCGAAATCGACACCCAACGAGCGGCTCACAGACCCCCGAGCAGGCGCTCGGCCACGACGCGGGCCTTCTCGACCGCGGCGTCGAGGTTCTCCCCGTGCGGGCCCCCGGCCTGAGCCAGCTCGGGATCTCGTGAGCCCCCGCCACCCAGCTCGCGTGCCCCGTCGCCGATGATCTCGGCAGCCGAGACCCCGGCACCGACCAGGTCCTTGGTGAGCAGGCCGACCAGGGCGCCCTTGCCGCCGTGGGAAGCACCGAGCACCACCACCGCTCTCCCTTCGAGTCGATCCCGGATCCCGAGAGCAAGCTGGCGAAGTGAGCCCACGTCGAGATCGGGGGCGGTCCCGACCACCAGGGAGACGTCTCCGATCTTGGTGGCATCTGCCGCCAGCTCTGCTCCCAGCTCGCTGCGACGCTGGGAGCGCATGGTTTCCAACTCGCTCTCCAATCCGCTGACACGCTCCAACAACGCCTCGACCCGGGCCGGGACGTCGGGCCCGCCGACCTTGAGCAGACGACCGGTGCGATCGAGGCTCGAGCGAAGATCGACCAACTGTCGATAAGCGGCCAGCCCGGTCAACGCCTCGACTCTTCTCAGATTGGAGCCGATCGACGATTCGGACGTGATGAACAACGGGCCCACCTCGGCAGAGGTGTAGGTGTGCGTCCCACCGCAGAATTCCGTGGAATAGCTACCGACCTGGACGACGCGCACCGTCTCGCCGTATTTGTCACCGAAGAAGGCCAGAGCCCCCATCTCCTCGGCCTGGTCCTTGGAGGTCACCGTCGTCTGCACACGGTCGTTTTCGATCAGCCTCTCATTGACCTCGGCTTCGATCTCCGCCAACTCCTGGGGAGCGACCTGGGAGAAATGCGAGAAGTCGAAACGCAGCCTTCCCGGCTCGACCAGTGAGCCCGCCTGGCTCGCATGCTCGCCGAGGACGTCTCGCAGGGCCCAGTGGAGGACATGGGTCCCGGTGTGACTCCTCCTGACGGCGTCGCGGCGTGGAGAGTCGATCATCGCCGTGGCCTGTTGACCGACCGCCAGATGGCCGGACTCCACACGGAGACGATGCCCGTGGAGGCCCTGGATGGCGTGCTGGGTGTCGACCACCACTCCTCTACCGGTAGCGGTCTCGATTATCCCGGTGTCGCCGATCTGGCCCCCGGATTCGCCGTAGAACGGCGTCCGGCTCAAGAACAGCTCGACCTGGCGGCCCACGTCGGCACGCTCCACCGTCTCTCCGTCGGCGACCATCGACAGGATCTGCCCCTCGGCGGTGTCTGTCTCGTACCCCACGAACTCGGTGAGGCCGGTGACATCGAGAAGCGAGCGGTAGACGTCGAGGGCAGCGGCCGCGTCGCCACCCTTCCATGCGGCGCGAGCCCGCTTTCGCTGCTCGGACATCTCGGCCTCGAATCCTGCCGTGTCGACCTCTACTCCTCGCTCGGAGGCGATCTCCTGGGTCAGCTCGATCGGGAAGCCATAGGTGTCGTGGAGCTTGAAGGCGGTTGCGCCGGTCAAGGTCGACCGGTCGTCGGCCAACTCGGCATCCAGCAATTGATGCCCCGACTCGAGGGTGCGACGGAACCTCTCCTCCTCGCGTGTCACCACCGAGACGATGAAGTCTCGCTTCACTCTGAGGTCGTCGTACCACTCGCCCATGGCGTCGATTGTCGCCTCGACGAGCCCGGGGAAGACGAGACCCACTCCGCCGTATTGCCAGGCATGGCGCACCGCACGTCTCAGCAGCCTCCGCAGCACATATCCCCGGCCGTCGTTGGAAGGGATGACCCCGTCTCCGATGAGGAACGTGACCGATCGCCCATGGTCGGCGAGGATTCGCAGCGATACGTCGTGCATCTCGTCCTCGCCATACGTGAGCCCGGTGTGGGCGGCGGCAACCTCGCGGATCTGTCTCGTGGTGTCGATGTCGAACACAGAGGGCACACCTTGGAGGACGGCGGCGACACGGTCGAGGCCCATCCCGGTGTCGATGTTCTTGGCGGGAAGATCGCCGATCACGTGATAGGGCTCGTCCTGGATGTTCTGCATGAAGACCAGGTTCCAGATCTCGACGAAGCGGTCCTCGTCCCCGTAGGCGGGCCCTCCACTCTCTCCGTACTCCTCGCCCTTGTCATAGAAGATCTCGGAGGAGGGGCCACACGGCCCGGGAACCCCCATCTGCCAGAAGTTGTCCTTTTCGTCCCGGCGCTGGACCCGATCCGCAGGGACATGGCCCTCCCAAATCTCGGCCGCCTCGTCGTCGGTGTCGAAGACCGTGTACCACAGGCGGTCGGGGTCGAGACCGAGCCGCTCTGTGACGAACTCGTAAGCCCAGGCGATGGCCTCCACCTTGAAGTAGTCGCCAAAGCTGAAATTGCCCAGCATCTCGAAGAAGGAGAGATGGCGCTGGGTGGTGCCGATGATGTCGATGTCGATGGTGCGAACCACCTTTTGCACCGTTGTCGCCCGCCGGAACGGTGGCTGTTCCTCGCCCAGGAAATAGGGCTTGAAGGGGACCATCCCGGCATTGGTGAGGAGCAGGGTCGGGTCGTTGGGGATGAGCGAAGCCGACGGGCGCACCACGTGGCCCTTCTCCTCGAAAAAGGAGGTGAAAGCGGTTCGGATCTGGTGACTGTCCAACGGGTAGGGCCTTCGTGGAGAGGGAGCAGCGAGGTTAACGAGAGGGTGCCGGTTACCGGCTTCTATTGGGCCGAACCGCCCGAGCCGCCAGGTCGAGCAGATCGGCCCCGGTAGCCGCCGCGGCATTGCGCCACTCAATGGACGTTGGCCGTCGCCGCAGGGCGCGGACCGTCACCCAGCCCCCGGCGATCACACCGGTCACGAACCACCACATCCGATCGAGCATGAGTCGAGGGTACCCGTCACCACCGGCCTTCCCGCCCCAGAATCTCGTCGATGGCGGCCAGTCGGGCCCGGATCGCCTCCTCATCCCCCCTCTCTCCCGGCTCGTAGAGCACCTCGGGCGGTACTCCGTCGGGGAAGTACTGCTGGGACGTGACTCCGCCCTCGAAGTCGTGGGAGTAGAGATAGCCCGATCCGTGGCCGAGCTTCTCGGCACCGGGGTAGGCGGCCGACCTCAGGTGAGGGGGGACGCTGGGTGATGGCCCCTCGTTTACCAGCCGGCGGGCCTTGCCGATGGCCCTTGCCACCGAATTCGACTTGGGCGCGGTGGAGAGATAGATCGTGGCCTCGCTCAAGTGGTACGTTGCCTCGGGAAGCCCGACGTAGGCCAGGGCCTGGGCGGCTGCCATCGCCAGGGGCAGGGCATGGGGATCGGCGAGCCCGATGTCCTCGGAGGCAAGGATGATCAGCCGGCGGGCGATGAACTCGGGATCCTCGCCACCCTCCAGCATCAGGAACAGCCAGTAGAGAGCGGCGTCGGGGTCCGAACCGCGCACACTCTTGATGAAGGCCGATATCACGTCGT
>JBOGEU010000830.1:0-2651 GCA_050741995.1 Acidimicrobiia bacterium
ACGCCGATGGTGAGACAGACCGCATAGACCTTGACCATGACCGGCCGAGGCTAACCCGTCGTCGGACTCAGCCCGCCCGTCTCTCGGTCGGGACCAGGCGGAGTCTGGGCACCAGGCCCTCCCCGGCCAGGTTGGCCAGGGCCTCCGCTTCCGCCTCGTCGAGGGTGATCGGGCCCTCGGAGAGGAGAACGGTCACCACACAGTCGTCACAGGCGCTGGTGTCCCGCATCGCACATTGCTCGCAATCGATCAGCATCTCGACCAAGGTACGAAACCGGTGTGACACAAACGCGGGAGAGCGGCCACAGGGCCCGCCGCCGGGGCAGAGACGCGCCGTGGTGCTCGAATAGTCGAACGGGCGACCGTTCCCGCGTGCGCAGTCCCTGTCGCCCGTTCCAGCCCTTTGGCTGTGGCCTATGAATTGTGGCTGCCTAAGGCAGCAGACCGTTCTCGGTCAGCCAATCTGTCGCCACGTCCTCCGGATTCTGCGCCTCGAGCTCGACCCGGCCGTTCAGGTCGAGAAGGACTTCGGTGGTGATCATCGCCGAGATCGAGTTGACCAGTGTGGCGAAATCCTCGCCATAGGCCTCCGCCACCTCGTCGCTGACCACCGGGATCACGTTCTCGGGAGCGATGATCTCATCGGTGCCCTCGAGGGCGACGAAACCCATCTCGGAGATCACCGGCTGGGTCGAGAACAAGAGGGCGAGATCGATGGCACCGGAATCGAGCGACGCCACCCGGGCGGCTCCCTCTTGAATCGACTCGAACAGGAGGTTGTCCAGCCCGTAGTTGTCGACCAGCCCGGCGTAGCAGGTCTCGCGCTCCTCGCACTCCGGCGGGCCGCCAAGTGTCAGCTCACCCAGGTCTGCCAGGTCGGAGACGGTGGAGACACCGTTCTCCGAGGCGAAATCACCGGTGACGACGAACACATTCTTGTCCTGCCCCGGTGCCGGCTCGAGGACCGTCACCTCGACCCCGGCGAACAAGTCGGTGAGCGCCTGAACCGCCTCCTCCTCGCTCGTCGGCGCCTCCTCGGCGAACCCGACGGAGATGGCCGACCCCAGGTACTCGGGGAGGAAGTCGATGGCACCCGACTCGATCTCGGGGAAGATCAACTCACGCGAGCCGAGGTTGAGGTTCCTCTCGACCGAGTAGCCGTTGGCCTCCAACGCCTGGGCGTAGATCTCGGCGAGGATCACCGACTCGGGGAAGTTGAACGAGGCCACCGTGATCGGCGGGCCGTCAACCGGTCCCCCGGTCGTGGTCGTGCTCTCCGACGGGGCCGCCGTCGTAGTGCTCGCATCCGCGATGGTGGACGTGTCACCCCCCAAAGAGGTGGTGGTCGCTGCGTCTTCACCCGATCCCCCGCCACATGCCGCCAGGGCCAGCACGAGAGCAAGGAGGGTCGCCCCAAAGACGCGCCTGCGGACGAATATCCGCATGGGTCTTCCTTTCTGTTGGGAATGTCAACGGCGCCTCGGAAGGCGCCGCTACGAGGAACCCTAAACGCGACCTGATTATTTCGGACAGAGGTGTCAGGAAGCCTACGCCGCGGCCCCGACCTCGTCGGATGCGAGGCGTCGGACTCCCGGTGGGAGCAGCGCCTTCTCGCCGACCGTGTACAGCCGATCGGCGGCCAGGGTGAGGATGGCGATGAGCAGTGCCCCGGCGAAGATCTCGGCCCGGGCTCCCTGGCCCTGGGCGAAGCCGCGCACCACATACTGGCCGAGGCCCCCGCCCGAGGAGAGCACCGCAGCGAGCGGCACCGTGGCCAGCACCTGGATGAACGAGATCCGGATCCCGGCCAGGATGACCGGTGCCCCCACCGGCACTTCGATCGACCACAGCAGCTCGTCCTCCCTGTAACCGATGCCACGCGCCGCCTCCACCATCTCCGGTGGGATGGTGACGATGGCCGTGTATGCATTGGTGAAGATGGGTGGGATGGCCAGGGCGACCAGGGCGACGACAGCCGGCCAGAAACGGAGGTCCACCCCCGCCCTGGCGAAGAAGACACCGGCGAGGATGAGCAGTCCGAAGGAGGGGACGGCTCGGCCGACGTTGACTATGGCGTTGGCGGCGAACTCGGCCTTGCGCCGGTGAGCCAGCCACACCGCCGCCGGCAGCGCCAGCAGGATGGCGATGATCATCGGCAGCACCGCAAGCCAGAGATGCTCCATCGTTCGGGGCACGATCCCGTCGTCGCCCAGCCATCTCCCCTCTTCGGCAAACCAGGCCGCAACCTCGGACAAGAAGCCGGTCATGTCCCCGCCCGGTGTGCCCAGGGCGTCACCGCCCGGCCCAGGGCGAGAAGGGACAGGTCGAGGACGGCGGCGAGGGCCACGGAGAGCACCACCCCCACGATGATCTCTGTGGGAAAGATGATCGATCTCCTCAGGCCGTCGAGGATGAAGAACCCGAGCCCGCCCAGGCCCAGCAGCGACGTGACGGTTACCAGGCCGACGACGGTAACCGTGGCGATTCGCACCCCGGCCATGATCACCGGAAGGGCGAGGGGGAACTCGATCCGGCGCAGGCGCTCCCCGTCGCGATAGCCCATCCCGACTGCCGCCTCGAGCACTCCGGGGGGGACACTTCTCACCCCGGTGACGATGTTCCTCACCAGGATGAGGAGGGTGTAGCTGACC
>JBOGEU010000831.1:0-6004 GCA_050741995.1 Acidimicrobiia bacterium
GCGCTCGCCGCCTCGGTCACGGTCAGCCGCTGACCGCCCGGGGCCGAGCCATCACAGAGGCGGCGTCAGCGGAGCCCGGAGGATCGCTGCACCTCGAACTCGTAGATCAGTCGTCGCTCCTCAACCATGATCCCCCGGAACTCGTCCAGCGACCTCTCGACGCCGTTCCATATCAGATAGCCGGGACGTGGCCCACGATCCATGCCTGCCTGCATGGTCTGGAAGAGACGGATGCTCATCTCGGGAACATCCGGCCCCTCGTGGATGGTCACCATGGTCTCGAGCGTCAACGACCCATATCCCTGCTCCCACATGAAGAGGGTGCAGCGCGGGTCCGACCTGAGGTTGCGGGTCCTGACCCGGCTCTTGGTGCCGCTGCTCCACAGCCTCCCGCCGACGAGGGCGACGCCCACACGCACCGCGTGCGGGGTCCCGTCCGCTCGCAGGGTGATCATGGCAGCCGCGTGATGAGTCTCCATGAACCTTCGGACGGCTTCATCGAGGCTCACCATCTTGAAGTCAGTGACGGGCCGCGCAGCACAGATACCTGTCCGCGTACGATCCGGGCATGAACCGAGACGATGTTCAGGTCTGGCTCGACCGATACGTCGAGGCATGGCGCAGCGGCGATCCGGGATCGATCAAAGGCCTCTTCACCGAGGATGCCGTTTATGGATTCAGGCCATGGCACAGCGAGAAGGCGACGGTGCGGGGACACGATGAAATCGTGCAGGCTTGGCTCGAAGACGACGACGCACCGGGCTCGTGGGAGGCGCATTATGAGCCGTTCGCCGTCGAAGGGGACAGGGCGGCAGCCACCGGCATCAGCGACTACCACACCCGGGGCGATGGCGGAGAGACCTATTACAACTGCTTCCTTCTGCGATTCGCCGACGACGGCCGATGCGCCGAGTTCAACGAGTTCTGGATGCTCCGGCCGAAGAGCTGAAGCCGGTCGGGCGAACGGGTCAAGCCCCTCCCACCACCGCCGAGATATCGACCATCCGGGCGGAGTATCCCCACTCGTTGTCGTACCAGGAGACAACCTTGACCACGTTGTCAGTCAGTAGGAGGGTCGACTCCGCGTCGACGATCGACGAATGCGTGTCCCCGATGATGTCCCGCGACACCAGCGCCTCCTCGGTGACCCGGAGGATGCCCTTCATCGAGCCCTCAGCGGCCTCGGTGAGCGCAGCGTGGACTTCGTCGACAGTCACATCCCGCCCGAGCATGGCGGTGATGTCGGTCACCGAGCCGTCCTCCACCGGCACCCGGAACGCCATCCCGTCCATCCGCCCCTCGAGCTCGGGGATGACGAGAGCGGTTGCCTTGGTGGCTCCGGTGGTCGTGGGGATGATCGACAGGGCTGCCGCCCGTCCCCGACGCCGATGACGGGTTGGCTGATCCATCAGCGACTGGCTGCTGGTATAGGCATGGATGGTCGTCATCATGAGATGCTCGACCCCGAAACTGTCGTAGAGGACCTTGGCCACCGGTGCCAGGCAGTTGGTGGTGCAGGAGGCATTGCTGACCACGAAATGCTGCTCGGGATCGTAGGTCTCGTGATTCACGCCAACGACGAATGTGGCGTCGGCGTCACTCGAAGGAGCCGAGATCACCACCCGACCCGCACCCGCCTCGAGATGGCCTGCGGCGTCCGCGCGTGACCTCATCGCCCCGGTGGCCTCGATGACGACCTCGGCGCCGAGGGCGCCCCAGGGCAGCTTCGACGGATCGCGCTCATGGGTGAACGGGATCTCGTTTCCGTCGACCACCAGCCGCTCGCCGGACGTGGACACTTTGCTCGGGTACCAGCCGTGCACGGAGTCGTACTTCAGCAGATAGGCCAGCTCATCGAGCTCGGAGAGGTCGTTTACCCCCACCACTTCGAATCGGTCGTCGGCGACGAGCTGCTTGAACGTGCACCTGCCGATCCGACCGAATCCGTTGATAGCCACACGGGTCATGATCGAAGCCTTTCACCGGGTGTGGCCAAACCTACCCCGTGGCGGGGCTCACCAAAATCAGGTCAGCGGGTAGGCGATACCCGTGTTGGCGTGGCAGTCGTACCCATGGGGGTTCTTGCCCAGGTACTGCTGGTGGTAGTCCTCCGCGTAGTAGAACTCGCCGAGGGCGGCGATCTCGGTGGTGATCTCACCGAACCCGAGCGGGGTCAGCTCGGCCTGGTACTTGTCCCGAGAGCGTTTCGCCGTCTCCAACTGGGCATCGGTCGTGGTGTAGATGGCGGATCGGTACTGGGAGCCGATGTCGTTGCCCTGTTGCATCCCCTGGGTAGGATCGTGGGTCTCCCAGAAGACCTTCAAGAGCTCCTCGTAGGACACCTCAGAGGGCCGGAAGACGACCAGAGCGACCTCCGAGTGACCGGTGCGGCCGGTGCACACCTCTTCATACGTCGGATTGGCGGTGTAACCGCCGGCATAACCGACGGCCGTCGTGTAGACGCCGTGCATCTTCCAGAACCGGCGCTCGGCTCCCCAGAAGCAGCCCATCCCGAAAACGGCGCTCTCGGTGCCCTCGGGAAACGGCCCGACCAGGGGATTGCCGTTCACAAAATGAGCCGGAGGGACTTCGACGGCCTGCGACCGGCCGGGCAGGGATGTGTCTGCATCAGGCATCGTGGTCTTGCGTCCGAACATCGGAACCTCCTGTATCGACTGCCGGCCGTCAGGTGATGACTGCCTCGAGCTCCATCTCGACCCTCCATCGGGAATCGAGCAAGCCGGATACGACAACCATTGTGGATGCCGGTCTGATTCCCGAGAACACCTCGCCGTGAGCCTGGCCGATGGGGCCGGCGTCGGCCGGATCGAGGATGAACATCCTGGTCCTGATCACATGTTGGGGCCGCCCACCAGCCTCCTCGAGGGCGTCGAGCATGATTTGGAGACAGCGTCGTGCCTGGGCTCCCGGATCGGGATCGACATTGCCGTCGGGCGATATTGGAGCCGTGCCGGAGACGACGATTCGGTCACCGATCCTCACCGCCCTGCTGAACCCGATCGTCGTCTCGAACGGGCTTCCCGAAGCGATGTTCACACGTTCCATGACGCCGACGGTAGCGCTCCGGGCGCCGGGTGCCCGTTTCGCACTTCTCGTCGCCAAGGGCATTCGGTACGCTCGTTTCGCACAGATGCGCGCGCTGCGCTCCTTCTCTCTCACCATGGCAATGGTCATGGCCGTCGTAGGCATCACGGCCGGCGGCCCGCTGGCGCTCGCCCAGACCGTTCAGGACACCGAACAAGAGGCCGAGGAGGCGGAGCGAGAGGCCGATGTGGCATCGGGCCTCGTCGACGACGCGCTCGCCGAGCGAGGCGAGATCGAGGCGGACCTGGCCGCCAGCATCACCCGGATCAGCGATCTCTCAGCACAGCTATCACGGGTCTCGTCCAGTCTCGACACTCTCCAGGCTCAGATCGGTTTCGCCGACACCGAGCTCTCGGGGATCGAGGGCGACATCGAGTCCCACGCCGTCGACGCCTATATGACGGCCCTGGCCTCACCTGGGGCGACGTTCGTCAACTCGACGAGCGTCGAGCGTGTGATGGTGGCCGGCCAGGTGGTCGAGGATGTGGTGAGCTCGGGCAAGGAGCGAGTCGACGAATTGGTGATCAAACGCGGCGCCCTCGAGAAGTTGCAGACCGACTTCCGGGATCAGCAACAAGAGGTGGCGGCGCTGAAGGACGAGGTCGATGCCGAGATGGAGCACCTCGTCGCCCTCTACGACGAAGCCGATGCCGCCGTCGGCCAGGCGATCAGAGAGGCAAATGCAGCAGACGCCGCCTATCGGGAGGCGTTGAGCGCCGTCGAGGCCGCTCAAGCCCGCGAGGCGGAGAAGAGACGACAGGAGCAGCGCGAGCCCTCGACCACCACGACTCCGAATCCTGGCACCGAGCCGCCGTCGTCCCCGACCACCACTGCCCCGCCGGCGACGACGACCACCGATGGCGGCGGAGGCGGCGGGGATTGGGATTTCCCTCCCGCGGTCGAGCAATGGCGATCCTTGGTGCAGCAGCACTTCCCCTCGGACCGAGTGGAGGAGGCACTGCGGATCATCCAGTGCGAGAGTCTCGGAGACGCCGACGCCTACAACCCGTACTCCGGGGCGTCGGGCTTGTTCCAGTTCCTCCCGGCGACCTGGGCCTCGACCTCACCCAAGGCGGGCTTCTCCGGTGCCAGCGTCTTCGACCCGGTCGCCAACATCGGGACCGCCGCCTGGCTCGCCAACCGCTATGAGGACATGGGCCAGAGCTTCTGGCAACCCTGGTCATGCCGGCGTGTGCTCTAGTGTCCTGTCGGTCCGTCGCGTAAATGGAGACGCCACAAGTCTTCATGAGACGGGCCAACTAGGGGTTCACTGATGGCCGAAGAGTGGTATTACTGCCTCGATCACGGCACGGTCGAGCCCAGAGATGGATGCCGAGTGATGGTGAGGATCGGCCCATTCGCCACCCGGGAGGAGGCGTCCCGGGCGCTCGAGACGGTGGAACGTCGCAACGAGGCTTGGGAAAAAGACCCCGAATGGAGCGACGAGGAGTGATCTCGCGCCGAGAGCCGCAGGCGACCCGGCTCTCGAAGCCGATCGGGCCCCGATATAGCTCGAATCGGTAGACCGACCCCCGCCCCTTACAATCCCGCGGCCCATGGACACGCCCCAGCTCGAACCGAAACGCCAGATCGTCTTCATGTCGCTCGCGCTCGCGGCGACGTTCCCCGGCGTCTTCCTCCGACTGACCGGGACTCATCCCGATCCGGTCATCGGTGCTATCAGCTTCGGGCTGGCGATCGTCGGTGCAGCTTTCATCCTCTCCTGGGCGGCCGAGGTGATCCAGCTCGACATCGCGGCCGGGCTCGCGCTCGCCCTGCTCGCCCTGATCGCCATACTGCCCGAGTACGCCGTCGATTTCGTTTTCACGGCCAGGGCCGGCTCGGAGTTCGCCGAGACCGGCCAGTCCTCACGGTACGGGCCCTTGGCCCTGGCCAACATGACCGGCGGCAACCAGCTCCTCATCGGGCTCGGCTGGCCATTGGTGATCCTGATCGGGACCTGGCGGGTGAAGAAGGCCGGCGTCAGTCCCGCCAACGCGGAGCAGACCACGGTGAGTGAGATCCATCTCTCGAAAAGCCAATCGGTCGACATCGCCTATCTCACCGTCGCCTCGATCTACGGGCTCAGCTTGTTCCTCAAGGACACACTGACCCTCTACGACGCGGTCATCCTCGTCGGCATCTACGTCCTCTATCTGCGCCGATTGTCCGGCGCTCCGGCCGGCGAGCCCCACCTCGTCGGGCCTTCCGCCTACATCGGATCCCTCCCCAAGCGAACCCGGCGAATCATCAACTACACGATGTTCGTGATCGCCGCCGGTGTGATCCTGCTCTGTGCCGAGGCATTCGCCGACTCGATCACCGAATTGGGCGAGGCGATCGGGGTCAGCGAATTCCTGCTGGTGAAGTGGATAGCGCCGACAGCCTCGGAGGCCCCCGAGCTCTTGGTGGCAACGCTGTTCGCCTGGAGACTGGCCAGTCGCACCGGATTGGGGGCCCTGCTCTCATCGAAGGTGAACCAGTGGACCCTCCTGGTCGGGACTCTGCCGATCGTGTTCTCGATCTTTGCCGGGGTCCTCCACGGTCTGCCCCTGGACACCGTGCAGCGGGTCGAGCTGTTCGTCACCGCCGCCCAGTCGATGTTCGCGGTGGCCATCGTCGCCAGTCGCTCGGTGAGCCGAACCGAGGCGTGGGTGATGCTGGGCCTGTTCGTCGCCCAGCTCGGAGAGTCGGGACTGGCCGAGCTGGGTCACATCTCGGCGGCGACGTCGGCGAATGCCAGGATCGGCGTCGGGATCGTCTTCCTCCTCGCCGCAGCATGGGTGTTGAGAACAGACTTCCGCGCCTTCGTCACGAATGTGAAGGACGGTTTCCGGACCCCGTGGGCAGAGCTGGCGCACGAGGAGACCTCCGTCTGACACGGGCGTCGGTCAGACCC
>JBOGEU010000832.1:0-1131 GCA_050741995.1 Acidimicrobiia bacterium
GTTTCGGACCTGCATTCTCGAGGTGCTCGACACCAAACCGCGTTCGATCACCGTCGACGCTCACGCCGTCGGGTACGTGGACTCGTCTGGCCTGTCGGCCTTGCTCCGAGCTCACGGTCTGGCATTCGTTGACCAAGTGGCGTTCCGGATCAGAGACCCATCGCCCCAGCTGCGACGGCTCCTCGAGACGACTGGCACCAAAGACTTGCTCTTGCCCGACGAGTGACCCGAGGGGAGCCGGGGACGCCCGCCGTTCCCCGGCACGTCCCTACCCCGGCTCCTCGGACGGCTCAGCGGCGGTCCGAGCCGTTCACATAGAGATCGCGTCGACCTCCGCTTCCGTTACCGGTAGACGCGTGCAATAGCCGGCACTTTGACGGCTTGGGACCAGTGTGGGACGTTGGCGTGGCGCGGGCCCGAGTGCCGCTGGCTGGGGGACATATGTCAGACGCCGTGGGGCCCTTTGGCGCTGAGCTGCTACGCATCGAGGTCCGCTACCAGGGCAGCGATGCCGTCATTGTCGTTGAGGGCGCGTTCGATACGACCGGTGCCGAGCGGTTCGTGGCGTCCGTCGTCGACGCCTTGGGCACCCATCCAGAGGCGATCGTCGTCGACGCCAGGGGTCTGACGTTCATCGACTCGTCTGGCCTCACCGCTCTGCTCCGTTCCCGCGCTGCAGCCGGCAACGCCGGCGTGGGCTTTCGAATCAGCGAGCGGTCGCCCGCGCTGCGGCGAGCAATCGACGTTGCCCTCATCGAGGACCTGCTTGCTGACGGTTGAACGGCGCGGCGCCGACCCTCGGTCGGATGCACTGGTGCTCCACACCGATGGGCCGAAGGGTGAGGCGATCCGGCCCACCGGAGGGGAACCACCCGACGGACTGCCAGCGCAAAACAGTCCCCTGGAGAGCACAGGAAAACCAGGGGACCCCCGGTTGGTGTGGCTACCCGAACAGCTTCCGGGCCAGACGTCGGCCTCGACTTCATCCCGCTCCCGACTTGTCGCCCTTGCGGTCAACGCGCCCCTCCAAGACCAATAGCACCACGTCCGCCTTGTCATCTTTCCCGTGACGCCGTCCCTTGGCGTCTTCAGTTCGTGACTCCTCTTCGTCGCGGTCGTCCGGACAGGAGC
>JBOGEU010000833.1:0-1234 GCA_050741995.1 Acidimicrobiia bacterium
GTCCTCGCCCATCGGCTCAAAGAGCGAGATCGGCTCGGGGGCGACCCGCTTCGCCTCCAATACTTTGGCAACGGTCAGGCCGGCCTCTTCGGCGATCTCGGCGTCAGTTGGGGTGCGACCCAGCTTCTTGATCAGGGTGTTCTCGGCCGTCTGCATCTGGGTGATGGTGTCCATCATGTGGACCGGTACCCGGATGGTTCGTCCCTTGTCGGCGATGGCCCGGGTGATCGCTTGCCGGATCCACCACGTGGCGTAGGTGGAGAACTTGAAGCCCTTGCGGTACTCGAACTTCTCGACGGCGCGGATCAGGCCCAGGTTGCCCTCCTGCACCAGGTCGAGGAAGGGGAGTCGGGCATGCCCGTAGCGCTTGGCGATGGAGACGACGAGGCGGAGGTTGGCTCGGATGAAGGTCTGGCGGGCTTCCACGCCGGCACGCATCAGTTGGCCCAGCTGGCGGCGCTTGGTGGGATCGGTCTCGGACTCGATGGCGATCTCGGCCTTGCGCCCGGTCTCGATGGCCTTCGCAAGGCGAACCTCGTCCTCGGCATTGAGCAGGTTGTACGAGCCGATCCCGTCGAGGTACTGACGAATCGCTTCGTCACTGACTTCTCGTTCGATGGAGCTGCTTCTACCCATGCCGTTCCTAGCCTCCAGCCAGGGTAGGAAGGCCCCTGGCCACTCTTGGGGATTGTCCAGAGCTTGTATCGACCGATCGCGTCCGTTTGTTGAATGGGCTGTGCGACCTATATCTCTTAGACTCGATCTGTCTAGACACCGTCTCCGCGTGTCCCGGCGCGGGGCGTTTAGCTCAGTTGGCTAGAGCACTGCCCTTACAAGGCAGGGGTCGGCGGTTCGAGTCCGTCAACGCCCACCAGCAGAAGTCCCTGGTAAGGACGGGTTGTTGGCCTTGCGGCGGGCCGATCGGCAGGGGAGCTGTTTGCAGTCCTGCCAGATGTCTTCGGGTGGGTCTCCGGCGAGGAGCCGGTCGGCCTCGTCTCGGTTGAGGTTTCCGAGCACATCGACCTGTCGAGTGGTGACGATCACGTGTGGGTGAGCCGTGTGGGTGGGTGCGGCGGCGAGGGGTTTGAAGCAGGCTGTCGGGTCGGACGGTGCTCGGCCGGTGGTCAGGCCCCGCTCCGCATGCCCCTGACAGGTTGACAGTCTGCAAGGAGTCCCTACAATACCCCCCTACGGTATAAGGAGACGTTGCATTGCGTGGGTACGAGATCAACAA
>JBOGEU010000834.1:0-4589 GCA_050741995.1 Acidimicrobiia bacterium
GAAGATCACCGAGACGGTGCTTCGGACCCAGGCCAAGATCAAAGGCCCGGTGCCATTGCCCACCGAGATCCACCGCTATTGCGTGATCCGCGGCCCGCACGTGGACAAGGACTCACGTGAGCATTTCGAGATGCGGATCCACAAGCGTCTCATCGACATCCTCGAGCCCACGCCCAAGACCGTGGACTCCCTGATGCGTCTCGAGCTGCCCGCCGGCGTCGAAGTGGAGATCAAGCTATGAGCTCGCTCATCGCGATCGCCGCGGGTCTGCTCGGTGTCGGAAAAGACTCGAAGATGCTTCCGTTTCGGTATCAGGTCGGCCGCGTCAACCCTGCCCTGGGCGGGGGGCGCAGGGGGGTCGTCCCCCCGCAAAGGAAACAGCCATGAACGCGATCCTCGGCACGAAGCTGGGCATGACCCAGGTCTTCGACGACCAGGCGAGAGCCATCCCGGTCACCGTTATCAAGGCGGGGCCCTGTCGCGTCGTCCAAATCAAGACCGATGAGACCGACGGCTACAACTCGATCCAGATCTCCTTCGGTGACGTCAAGGCGGGCAAGGTCAACAAGCCCGATGCTGGTCATTACGCCAAGGCGGGTGTCGCCCCCGCCCGTCATCTCGTTGAGCTCCGGGTCGACGACCCCAGCGTCTACTCGATCGGGCAGGAGATCAAGATCGCCGATCTGTTCCAGCCCGGGGTCAAGGCCGACGTCTCCGGTGTGTCCAAGGGCAAAGGGTTCGCCGGGGTGATGGAACGACACAATTTCTCGGGCCAGGGCGGTTCGCATGGCACCCACAAGAAGCACCGCGCCCCGGGCTCGATCGGCGCCTGCGCCACGCCCGCCCGCGTCTTCAAGGGGATGCGGATGGCCGGCCGTCTCGGCGGCGAGCGGGTCACGACCTTGAACATCGAGATCGTCGGTGTCGACGGGGAGCGGGATCTCCTGCTCCTTGGTGGCGCCGTTCCCGGTCCCAAGGGATCGGTGGTCCTGGTCAGGGAGGCGGTGAAGGCGAATGGCTGACTTGAAGGCACCGCTGTTCACCGCCGACGGCAAGGTGAAGGGTGACATCGAGCTCGACGCCGAGGTGTTCGGAATCGAGCCCAACCTCGCCGTGCTCCATCAGGTGATCACCGCCCAGCTCGCAGCCAAGCGCGCCGGCACCGCTTCCACCAAGACCCGGGCCGAAGTGCGTGGCGGTGGCCGCAAGCCCTGGCGGCAGAAGGGCCTGGGCCGAGCCCGCCAGGGATCGATTCGCGCCCCGCATTGGGTGGGGGGCGGCGTCGCCCATGGGCCCAAGCCCCGCGACTACACCCAACGGACCCCGAAGAAGATGAAGCGGCTTGCCCTGCGCAGCGCCCTCTCGGCTCGGGCCTCCGAGAACGCGGTGAAGGTCATCGATGACATCGACTGGGCGGCACCGAAGACCAAGAAGGCGATGGCCCTGCTCGAGGCGATGGGGGCTGGAGGCAAGGCGCTCGTCGTCCTGGGGAGCGTCGACGGTGTCGCCGGCCGTTCCTTCCGGAACCTGCCCGAAGTGATCCTTTGCGAGCCGGGACACCTGACCCCCTACGACGTCCTCTGGGCAGATCAGGTGATCTTCACCTCTCACACCGTGGGATCGGTGGGCCGAGCCAGCTCGTACGAGGTCAGCAAGACCGACTTCGTCAAGGAAGACGAGGGGGGTGAGCCCTGATGCGTGACCCACATGACGTGATCCTGGCCCCGGTGGTCTCCGAGAAGTCGTACGACCTCATCGAGCACAACAACACCTACACCTTCGTCGTGAGCACGCGCACCAACAAAGGTGAGATCAAAGACGCGGTGGAGTCGATCTTCGACGTCCGGGTGGTGCGGGTGAACACGATGAATCGCAAGGGCAAGGTCAAGCGCCAGGGTTGGACCCAGGGTCGTCGCAAGGACACCAAGCGGGCACTGGTGACTCTTGCCGAAGGCAACTCGATAGATCTGTTCGGAGTCTGAGATGGCAGTCAAGAAGCGCAAGCCGACATCCGCGGGCCGCCGGTTCCAGACCGTCTCGGACTTTGCCGAGATCACCACCGACACGCCCGAGAAGTCGCTGATCTCCAAGAAGGGGAGCACCGGTGGTCGCAACCGTTACGGCCGGGTGACGGCGCGTCATCGTGGGGGCGGTCACAAGCAGCGTTACCGGGTCATCGACTTCCGCCGCGACAAGGATGGGGTTCCGGCCCGGGTCGCCACCATCGAGTATGACCCGAACCGCAACGCTCGCATCGCCCTCCTCAACTACGTCGACGGGGAGAAGAGGTACATCCTGGCGCCGGTCGGGGTTCGCGTCGACGACCGTCTCGAGTCGGGGTCGGGTGCCGAGATTCGCCCCGGAAACGCGCTGCCCTTGCGGAACATCCCCGCCGGGACCAATGTCCATGCCATCGAGATGCGGCCCGGCGGCGGAGCCAAGCTGGCTCGCTCGGCGGGAACGTCTGTTCAACTCATGTCCAAGGAGAGCGACATGGCGCTGCTTCGTCTTCCCTCGGGAGAGATGCGCCAGGTGCCCCTCGATTGTCGTGCCACGGTGGGTCAGGTCGGCAACACCGAGTCCGAGTTGATCAAGCTGGGCAAGGCCGGCCGCAACCGCTGGAAAGGAGTCCGTCCCCAGACTCGTGGCGTCGCCATGAACCCCATCGACCACCCGCTCGGTGGTGGTGAGGGCAAGTCGTCCGGTGGCCGTCACCCGGTGAGCCCGTGGGGCCAGGCCGAGGGTCGCACCCGGAGCAAGAAGAAGGCGTCCAGCAAGTACATCGTTCGTCGTCGTGCGAAGAAGGGCCGGAGGTAGGTAGGTCATGTCCAGAAGTCTGAAGAAGGGCCCGTTCGTCGATGAGCACCTGGCGAACAAGGTCGACGACCTCAACCGTTCCGGGAGCAAGCGGGTGATCAGGACCTGGTCACGCCGCTCAACCATCATCCCGGAGATGATCGGCCACACCATTGCAGTGCACGACGGGCGCAAGCATGTCCCGGTCTACATCACCGAGTCGATGGTCGGCCACAAGCTGGGCGAGTTCGCCCCTACCCGCACCTTCCGCGGGCATGCAGACAAATCAGCGAGGAAGCGATGAAGGTTCGAGCACAAGCCAAGTACGTGCGGCAGTCGCCGTACAAGGTGCGCCGGGTTCTCGACCTGGTGCGGGGCTTGCCCGTGCAGGAGGCCGAAGATCTGCTTCGTCTCACCCAGAGAGGGGCCACCGAGCCGGTTACCAAGGTTCTGAGGTCCGCAGTGGCGAATGCGGAGCACAACCATGCCCTCGACGCCGACGATCTCGTCGTGGCCGAGGCGTATGCCGACGAGGGGCCGACACTCAAGCGCTACCGGCCCCGTGCCCGTGGGCGAGCCACCCGCATCCGCAAGCGCACCAGTCACATCACGATCGTGGTGTCAGATCTGAACGAGGAGGTGAGCTGATGGGTCAGAAGGTTCACCCCTATTCGTTCAGGCTTGGTGTGAGCACTGACTGGAAGTCGAAGTGGTTCTCCAACAAGGAGTACGTCGACTTCGTCAATGAGGACTGGAGAATCCGCGACTACCTGAAGAACGAGCTGATCCGGGGAGCGGTGTCGCGCGTCGACATCGAGCGGACCCGCGATCGTCTCATCGTCGACATCCACACCGCCCGTCCCGGGGTGGTCATCGGCCGCAAGGGCTCGGAGGCCGAGCGGCTACGCGGTGCCCTGGAGACCATGGCTGATCGCCCGGTCAAGCTGAACATCAACGAGGTCAAGGATCCCGACCTGGACGCCGCTCTCCTGGCACGTGGTGTTGCCGACCAGATCGAGAACCGAATCGCCTTTCGCCGCGCTATGAAGCGCGCCATCGCCTCGGCTCTCAAGGCGGGAGCGGAGGGTGTCCGCGTCGAGTGCAAGGGCCGTCTCGGTGGGGCCGACATGGGCCGACGCGAGTGGTACCGCGAGGGGAGGGTGCCGCTGCACACGCTGCGTGCCGACATCGACTACGGGACCGCAACCGCCCACACCACGGTGGGGACGATCGGCGTGAAGGTCTGGGTCTATCGCGGAGAGGTGATCCGTAGCGGGCAGGTCTCGGGAGACCGGATCGCCGCCGAGGCCGACCTGGCCACGGGTGGCCCGGCTCGTCGCACCCAAAAGAGCATCAAGTCCCGGGCCGAAGAGGCGGCCGGTGGAGCGGAGAAGAAGCCGCGTCTCATCGAGGCCGGTGGCGGGAAGCGACTGATCGAAGCCGGGGGAGGAAACAAGGAGGGCCGCCGCATCATCGAGGCCGGTGGCGGGCGCAGGCCCACTGCCGCCGAAGCGAAGGTCGAGTACGAGTCCGCCCGCGAGGACGTCGAAGTCGCCCCCGAGACCGGCGGGCCGGCCGTCGAGGAAGAGGCCAACCCGGACATCACCATCGAGCCGGTTGCGGCGCCCACGGCCGAGGATGCGACCGAGGCCGATGCAACTGACACCTCGGCAGAGGACACAGAGGTCGTCGAGCCCGAGCGAGCCGAGGAAGAGTGATGGCACTCAGGACCCACAATGGGGAACATAAAACGCACAACGGCCGAGCGGAGCGAGGTCACTGATGCTCTTGCC
>JBOGEU010000835.1:0-2242 GCA_050741995.1 Acidimicrobiia bacterium
AGCACGGGGAGAACTCCCTGTTTCTCGGATAAGGCCACCGCTGCTCACACTCGGCGGAGACGAGCTTATCGGCGGCAGGTGATCAGCACGGTCGGCGTTTATGCCGCAAAAGTCACGATCTCATGCGGCAGCGTGGTGTGACGGCAGGCATGAACCGGGTAAAGACGCTGGTGGACACATCATTCGCATCGGTCATCGGGCGAGACCGGCGGCCACGGCGGCCACCTCCGATGGCTCGGCCCTGCGGCGATGGTTGAGGTCGGCGAAGGCGTAGCGGATCATGCGGTCCTGATCGATCACGTATGTGGCCGGGATGGGCAGCTCCCACTTCCCGGTCCCGTTGAGCTCACCGATGTCGCGGCCTATTTCGCGATAGACCTCGGTGTTCTCGGGCGTCATCTCGTAGACGAGGTTGAACCTCTTGGCGACCACATTGTCATGGTCGGAGAGCACCGGGAACTCGAGCTTCATCTCTTCGACCGTGATACCCGTTACATCGGGCCTGTTCGGGGTCACTGCCACCAGGGTGGCACCCGCTGCTTCGATCTCCTTCAAGGCCCGCTGCAACCCTCTGAGCTCGAGGCTGCAGAACGGGCACCACTGTCCCCGATAGAAAGATAGGACCACCGGTCCACGTGACAGAACGTCGCTGAGTCGCACTGCTTCGCCGGTGGCGTCGGGCAACTCGAAGTCCGGAGCGACATCACCTTCGCCCAGCACGAGGTCGGCGATCCCACTGGCTTCCAGGGCGGCCGCGGCACGTTCGTACATGGCGCGACGTTCCGGCGGGAGCTTGGCCCAACCCTGGGCGGCTCGATCGGCCAGCGCTTCGGTGAGGGTCATGTCCCCAGATTACGCCGGACGCTCGGATCGCCGCTCGAGAGGCGACGGGCCACAACTACCTTTGGAGCATGTGGCACCCGGAGTTTCGGCTAGTCGCAGCGCTGATGGTGCTCGTCGGTGCTTGTAGCGACGAAATCGGCGCCGCCGCTGAGGTCCGACCTTTTGATGAGGTGCAGGCATCGGAGTTCTCGTTCGAGACGGACCCGTCGAACCCGAGTCGGGGGATCTTCAGGGTCACGACCACTGAGCCGATGATCTGCGCCATCGTATGGGGCGAGGACGAGAGTCTGGGCAACTTCGCCAACTCCCTCGACATGGCCGGCACCGGGATCATCCAACACGACGTCTTCCTTCCTGGAGTGACGCCGGGGTTGGAATACCAGTTCGTCGTCCAGGGGACCACGGCAGACGGCACCCTGTACCGCTCCGAATTGGGGTCCTTCATCATCCCCGAGAGCGAAGAAGTCGCAATCCCCGCGGACGATCGACCCAACCTCGCCCTCGACGCCGATGTCGTCGGGGTCAGCTCCGAGTTCGGCGATGCCTACGCCGCCGAGAGGGCAGTGGACGGTGATGTGAGTACCGAATGGTCCACTGCCGGCGACGGCGACGAGGCATCGATAACCCTCGACCTCGGAGAGGCGATCGCAGTATCCGGTCTCGCCTTCCTCACCAGGTCGATGGCCGATGGCACGGCAATCACCGACTCCTTCACCGTGACCGTGGATGGGGCTGAGAGCCTTGGTCCATTTCCCGCCGGGAGCCCAGCCGACCCCAGGCCTACAGAAGTGGCGGTGACCGGGCAGGTCTTCACCTTCGACGTCGACTCCTCCTCGGGTGGTAACACCGGGGCGGTGGAGATTCGGATATTGGGTGGGTGACGGAACGGGCACGCCCCAAAACGGGAGGGTCAGCCCACCCCCACATCCCGCCGGCGGAACCCGAGGAACCCCACCGTCATCAGGACGACGGCGATCGCGCTGAGGACGAGGAGGGGGACCGGCTCGACGTCGACGGCCGGGACCAGAGCGCCGTAGCCGAATGGGGACAGGTTGGAGACCCACTCCGGCAGTCCGACGATGACGCCGACGAGGCCGACCCAGACCACGGCGATCATCACCCACGCCAGCGAGGTCAACCGGGGGAGCAGCCCGAACAAGGCCACGGCGACCCCGGCCACCACCGCCAGTGCGGGGAGATGGGAGAAGGCGGCGCCGATCGACAGGGGTATCCACGACCACTCACCGGTCGTGGCCCCGGCAGTGAGCCCGAACCCGAGACCGACCACGCCGGCGAGGACGATGCTTCCCACCGTGGCCACCAGCAGGTGGCTACCCATCCAGCGCCACCGGTCCAAGGGTGTGGCCAGCACCGGTTCGGCCCGCTGGCCAACCTCTTC
>JBOGEU010000836.1:0-1746 GCA_050741995.1 Acidimicrobiia bacterium
GGCATCGTACGGGTGGCCGCAGGTAGCCGGCAGCCGGACAAGGAGGCGATCATGGCCACGACCGAGGGGCTGGTGGGCTGGTCCACGTCACGGCCAACATCGCCGGACAGGCGCTCTACGGGTCGTCCGCAGCGATATGAACGCTGTGACCTGGCTGGGCGTCGAGGATGTGCGGGTCGAGGACGTTCCCGATCCGCACATCGAGGAGTCGATCGACGCCATCATGCAGATCAGCTCGACCACGATCTGCGGGTGGGACCGCACCTCTACCGGCCGCTGGCCATGTTCATGGAGCCCGGCGACATCTCGGCCACGAGCCGATGGGTCGGGTGCCCGAGGTCGGGCATGAGGTGCACCAGATCGGCCCCGGCGACCGGGTGGTGATCCCGTTCAACATCTCGTGCGGGTTGTGCTTCATGTGCGACCAGCAGCTCTACGCCCAGTGCGAAACCACGATGGCCCGCATCAAGGGACTCTTCGACTGACCGGACCATCAGCCACGGTCAGGAGGGTGGAGTATCCGGTGGCGGGGGAGTCTCGTGGTGGGCGGGGGACGTGGCCTAGCGACTGTGACCCTCGAGCCGGTCGATCTGCTCGCCTAGCTCCCCCACAACGTCTTCGGGCTCCCGGTCGGGGTCGAGCACGGTCTCGGCGTTCTGGGCTTTCTGGCTCGCCGCCAACCCCGATCCCGTACCGCCAGAGGCCCCGCCTGCATCGGACTCCGCCGTGGGGTCAGGCCGGTCCTCTCGTGACTCTCGTGCCGCTTTGTCGTCCATGCTCACATCCCTACCCCACACGTCCGGGAGCCAACGTCTCGCCCCGGTGACAGGGTTGGCGCCAGCCCAGTCCAGGGGGGACCAAGGCCACGACTACCGGCGAGAGCGCAATAGTCAGGTCATTCGGGTCCAGCACGACGCGATCGAGCGCCTCTTCTCCAAGGTCGAACGGGCAGAGCGAGCTGGACGAGGCGCGTCGATCCCGCGGTGTGTGACAGGTCCAGTTCAGGTGCGCCGCTGTTCGGTGGGTAGCCGATCGGCGCGATCCTGGTGCGAGCGCCCGGCGAAGCGGCGCTCGGCTTCTTCCACGTCGCCGTCCGTCTCGTCGAGCAGCTCTTCGACGACCTCTTCGTCGCGCGCCACCTGTTGGCCGAGCCAGTCGTCCACGGTGCTGTTCTCCGGTTCGACGACCTCTCCGTCGCTCTCGCGCGCCCGGTCGTGCCGACGCGATGTCGCCTGTCTGTCTCGTGTCATGCGAGTGACTTCCCTGTCGGCGCTGTGCCACACAACCGAGTTACGACCTCGGAGAAGTGGTGGTAGAGACGTCCGGTGCGTCGATGTCACCGAGGTGCGATGGAGACGGACAGCGGCTACGGGAACTGGGACAGCAGCGGCGGATCGATCGGTGCGCGCACCGCCGCGGCCGGCTCGGGCCACCACGTCGGCGATGTGCGCGGACAGCACCGGCGGAGAGGCTGGGCAGCTCGTCCGGGATCAGAAGACTCGGCGATACGACGAACAGCCCTGGCAAACGGTTGGGGGACGGGGCGTGAGCAGGGCGGACCGGAACCGCTGGTAGGGCTCGTCGTGCCATATGTCGGACAGGCTCGCGGTGGCCAGGTCCCCGAGCACGACCCGGTCGTCGCCCATGACCATGCAGCAGGGCTGCACCAGCCCGCGGTGGGTGATGTAGGCGCCGGTCCACGGCCAGTCGCACGGTAGGTCATCGGCAGCGAGCGGAGCCGTCCAG
>JBOGEU010000837.1:0-1669 GCA_050741995.1 Acidimicrobiia bacterium
CCGGACGGCCGCCCCCATCCGTGTAGCGGACGCCGGTGATGGCGATGTCCCTGCCGAACCCGTCCTTCCATGACTTGGCACCCGCGTGCTCGCCGGCCGGGAGCGCGGCGCTGGCCTCGCGGACCTCGGCCTCACGATCGTTGACCCGCTTGAGGTACGCGGCGGCGACCTTGGCCGCCTCGCCCTCCATCTGCAGCACCCCGTGGTCCAGCCAGGCGGCGCGGTCGCACATTGTCTCGACGGTGGCCAGGCCGTGGGTGACCACCACGATGGTCACCCCCTGCCGGCGCAGGCTGTAGAGGTGGTCGAAGCACTTGCGCTGGAACTCCTCGTCGCCGACGGCGATGACCTCGTCGATGAGCAGGATCTCCGGCTGGACGTGCACCGCGACGGAGAAGCCGAGCCTGACGTACATGCCAGTGGAGTACACCTTGACCGGCGAGTCGATGAACTGCTCGACGCCCGCGAACTCCACGATCTCGTCGAACTTGGCGTCGATCTGCTTGCGGCCCATGCCGAGGATGGTGGCGTTCAGATAGATGTTCTCCCGGCCCGACAGATCGGGATGGAACCCCGCCCCGAGCTCCAGGAGGGTGGAGATGCGACCGTCGACCGTCACCCGTCCGCCGTCGGGACGGTAGATGCCGGCGATGCAGCGCAGCAGTGTGGACTTGCCCGACCCGTTGTGGCCGATCAGTGCATACATCGATCCCTCGGGGATCGCCAGCGACACGTCCTTCAGGGCCCAGAAATGGCTTTGCTGCCGACTGCGGCCGCGGCGGGTGACCAGCTCCTTGAGGGAGTGGGCCCGGTCGGCCTTCAGGCGGAACTGCTTGGAGACGCGGTCGACGACGATCTTCGACACGTCACAGCTCCTCGATGTACTGCGGCGCCTTGGCACCGAAGAACGTCCAGCCCACCGCGAGGGCGAGGAACGCCGACACCACCATGCCCGCCCAGTTTCCCACCGTCGGCGCTTCCTGGAGGTACGTCACCTTCCGAATGCCGTCCACGAAGTGGGTCATGGGGTTGAGGCCCAGAACCGTCGAGGTGTCGAACGGGCCGATCGTGGCCGGGATCAGGTCGAGGCGGTACACGATCGGTGTACCGTAGAACATGATCAGGAGCCCGATGCCGACCAGATAGCCCACATCGCGGTAGCGCACGTTCAAGAGGCTGACGATCATGCCCAAGCCGAGGGCGAGGGCCGTGACCAGGACCAGGATCGGCGCCACCAGGAGGAACGTCCAGCCCACGTTGGCGATCGCGATCATGAAGCCCAGCAGGATCGCGGTCTCCAGGCCGGTCTGGATGGCGACGGTCGTCGAGCCCGCGACCACCGGGCACTCCGGGGGAAAATACGTTCGTGTCAGCAGCCCGCCCGAGCCCAGGAACGACTGGATCGAGACGTTGATGCCCCCGGCGAAGGCGTTCCACACGACCAGCGCTGCAAACAGCCACAGGGCGAAGCTGGAGGTGCGCCCGTTCCCGGCGAGAGGCGCCGTCCCCTTCAGGAAGTACCCGAAGACCAACGTGTAGATGCCAAGGGAGACGGCCGGGTTGATCAGTGACCAGCCCCACCCCACGACACTCTTCTTGTAGCGGGACCGTAGCTCCCGCATGGCGAGGTTCCCGACGAGGGTGCGGTACTGCCAGACCTGTGCGGGGG
>JBOGEU010000838.1:0-2037 GCA_050741995.1 Acidimicrobiia bacterium
GTCAGGAGCTGGTGGCGCGGCTCGACAGTCGCGGGGGGCGGGTCAATCGTCATCTCCGGGTACTCAGGTTCGAGGGGGAGGGGGCGGGGGCCGCATTGGGCAGCGAGATCCTCAAGGATGGAGAAGCGGTCGGCAGGCTGACATCGGCAGCGGACGGTGTCGGTTTGGCGTCGGTCCGGCGAGGAGTCGAGCCGGGAGACACTGTTGAGGTCGGGGGAGTGAAGGCGACGGTGGAGGCGGTTCCGGGGGCAAACCCCGGATCTGGCGTTCTGGGTGGGTCGGGCCCGGTGGTGTAGACCAGTCCGAGTGGGCTGGTGAGCTGGTAGGTGCCGGGTTGGAGCTGGTGGATGCTCCATCCGTGGTGTTTGTTCAGGTGGTCGCGGCGGCAGAGGGGGGCGAGGTTGGGGTCGCTGGTGGGGCCGCCTTGGCTCCAGTCCTGGTTGTGGTCGATGTCGCATCCGGTGGCGGGCATCCGGCATCCGGGGAAGACACAGGTGGGGGCTTTGGCTTGGACCCGTCGTCTCATGGCGGTGTCGGGGCGTCTCCGTGTGGTGCCGTTGGTGATCACCGCTCCGTTGTGGTCGGTGATGGTGTATCGCCATTCGGCTTTGTCTTGTTGGTCGACGACTTGGCGGGCGATGTCGGAGATGACCGGTCCCCATCCGGGGAGCTCTCCGGGATTGTCGGCGAGTCCGATCAGGGTGGGGAGGTCGACGTTGATGTCGACGATGGCCCGGTCGGTGCCATTGTTGTGTTCGACGCCGAGGAGGAGGTCGACGAACACGTCGGCTCGGATCTGGTCGATGGTGCGCTGGTCGCCTGCGGTCTTGAGCTTTCTGGCGAGACGGTCGACCCGTCCCATGGCGGCGGCAGTGTCGGGGGCGGACAGATGCATGGCCAACAGGTTGGCGGTGCCGTCACTGTTGGCCTCCCGGGCCACCATCCGTTCTTCCAACCCGTTTTCATACCGTTTCTTCGCAGTGTCGGGGTCGACCCAGATGGCGAGTCTCCGGATCCGGGCGGCCAACAACCCGGTGGTCTGAGTGGGTGCTCGTTCCAGGGCGATGTCCACCACCCGATCCCGGGTCTCGGAGTCGAGGTGAATGGTCAGATCACAGATCACCCGGGCTTTGGGCAGGTCGATCCGCCCTGCGGACAGTGCATCCCAAACCCGGGGGTAGAGGTTGTGGATGGTCCACGCCAAGTCGACCTGAGATTCGGCAGCCCTCCGGGTCCAAGTGAGGGCAGCCTGGATTTCGGCGGCGGCCAGATCCTGGATCTCGCTGACGGACAGGATCCAGTCCAGACTCTCCGTTTCGGCATCGATGATCGAAACCATGTCCGCCATCAGCTCGGCGTCGACATGAGCCCGAAGCCGGGAGCGGGCCTGTAACAACACAACCCGATCCTCCCCCGAAAGCGACCGCCGATCCACCCCCTCCAACACCCGGGCCAGCTCCGCCCCCGGCGACATCTCCAGACTCTCCCTGAACCCCGGATCGATCATCTGCGTATCGAACATATGTTCGACCCTACAACCCGCCACCGACAGAAACCACCCTCCCCTTTTGATCAAATCCTGAACGACGAGCCGATGAGTTTCGCCGGCGAGCGGCGTCGGTATATGCGTAGCAACTCAACAGGAGGAGACCTCATGAATCCGGTGTCGGAGCACAACCTCGACGGGTATGGGGCGCCCCAGATCGAATGGAGCCGGGTCGATGCCGTCTTGGAGTCGGGCAACAGCCAGGCTCCGGAGACCGGTGGGCCTGACCGTCACACGGCGTGGCTGGCCACCATCGACCCCGACGGCAGCCCACATGTGATGCCACTTGGCGCCCTCTGGGTGGACAATGCCTATTACTTCGCGTCCGGCCCGGGGACGCGCAAGTCGCGGAATCTCGCCACCGACCCGCGATGTGTGATCACCATGGCCACCCACGACTTCGATCTGGTGGTCGAGGGTGAGGCGGCCAGGGTCAGCGACGAGGATGAGCTGGAGCGCATCGCGGCTGTGTTCGGGGCCGGAGGGTGGAA
>JBOGEU010000839.1:0-2744 GCA_050741995.1 Acidimicrobiia bacterium
TGGGATCGGAAGCTGGAGGCGATGCGATGCATGGAGGGCCAGGAGCACCTCTGGGACTACTACACGGATGTGGCGACCCGACGAGGTGTGCAGGCCAAGCGGAACTCGGGCCCGAACCTCGGGCTGATGACCGACGTCAAAGCCGAGGCCTACCAGCGGGTCTATCCCCAAGTAGCCAGGGAACTCGCCTGATATGGGTGGCGGTGTCGTGGTGCGAAAGGTGGCCCGTGTCGACCCGGACATCGTCGCCGGTTTGGGCGAGGCCGGAGTGGCCACCGTTCACGAGGCCGGAGGGACCGCCCTCCTCGACCCGGGAATCAAGGCCATCCAGGAAGGGAGGCGCATCGGCGGCTCCGCGGTGACGGTCTCCTGCGCCCCCGGGGACAACATCATGGTCCACGCCGCGGTGGAGGTCATCGAGCCGGGTGACGTCCTGGTGGTGGCCACGACGGCGCCTTCGACTCACGGGATGTTCGGTGAGCTGCTCGC
Source organism: Acidimicrobiia bacterium (assembly GCA_050741995.1). GTDB lineage: Bacteria > Actinomycetota > Acidimicrobiia > Spongiisociales > ZC4RG35 > JARDZU01. The sequence continues at coordinate 490 of JBOGEU010000839.1, forward strand.
CACCTCGGTGATGGCCAGGGGATGTGTCGGCGTGGTGGTCGATGCCGGGGTGCGTGACGTGTCGGATCTGCGCCGCATGGGTCTCCCCGTGTGGTCACGCGCCGTCCACGCCGCGGGGACCGTGAAGGCCACTCCGGGCTCGGTAAACATCCCCGTGGTGTGCGGGGGGGCGCCGGTTGGCCCCGGCGATGTGGTGGTGGCCGACGACGACGGCGTTGTCGTCGTGGAGCGGGATCGGGCCGTCGAAGTGCTGAATGCGGCTCGTGGGCGTCTGGAGCGAGAAGAGGAGGTCAGGGCTCGTCTGTCCGCCGGTGAGCTGGGTGTCGACTTCTACGGGTTCCGGGAGCGTCTCGAGGGCATGGGGGTCCGCTGGATCGACGACCACGAGGGCTGATCAGCAGAAGCGTGCCGGGCAAACCCCCCCTCGACTTCGCTGACGCTCGGTCGGTCCCCCCTTCGGAAGGGGAGACAACCCGAGGGGGGCTGTTCTCAGAGCCAGGTGTCGTCGGTCCAGCCCTCTAGGTCGTAGTCGGATAGGCAGCTGGCGACCAACTCGTCGAAGCTGGCGGCCAAACCACGGATCTGGGCGAAGCGGAGGACATCGAGACGGATTTGATCCTGATTGCCGCCGTAGTTGACCTCGTACCAGGCATGTCTCGACCCGAACTCGCTGCCCACCGCGTCCCAGATGAGCTTGAACAACTTGACCCGGTCGTGGGCGTCGCCCTCCGATCCCCGATAGAAGCGGTCGATGATCGGCCGCAACTCCTCGTTCAGCAGGTCCCGATTCGATGAAGGTGCCACCAGAGGCGCACCGCCGAGCAATTCGGTGAAGATCTCACGGGCCTTGGGGAAGGCCTGGGTGCCGAACAGCCGGATCAGGGTGGCGTACTCCAGGGCGGGCACCACACTGCCGCCGGGGCCGGGCTGTGTCTCGTGGCACAGGGTGGAAGTGATCCCCCAGATCATGTTGCGCCACCCGATGAGCTCCCCGAGCTTGGCCTGGACACCACGGAACTCGTATGTGCCGTTTGCCCTCAGGCCACGGGCCAGCAGCCCGCACAGGAACTCGAGCTTGATGGCGAGCCTGGTCCCCGACTGAAGGGTGTAGCGGGGCATGAACCCGGATTGGGCATAGAACCCGGTGGCCTTTTGCACGTCGCGATACACGAGGACGTCTTCCCACGGGACGAGCACACGATCGAAGACCGCCACTGCGTCGTTCTCGTCGAACCGGGCCGACAGCGGATAGTCCCATGGGGATTCGACCGGCTGCTCATAGGAGGCGCGGCTGATCAGCTTCATGCCCGGGGCGTCCATTGGGACGATGAATGCCAGTGCGTAGTCCTCGGCCTTGCCCGCCTCCAGGCTCACCGCACTGTTCTGGGCGACGAAGGTGGCGTGAGTCAGCGCCGAGCCGGTGGCCAGCATCTTGGCCCCTTCGACGACCATCCCGTCGTCCCGCTCCTCGACGACATGCACGAACACATCCTCGACCTCGTGGACCTCACGATCCCTGTCGATTGGCGGGTTGATCAGCACGTGGTTGAGGAACAGGCACTGTTCGGCGTACTTTTGGTACCAGAGACGGGCGCTGTCCGCGAACGGCCGGTACCAGTCGGGATCGGCCCCGAGGGTGGCCATGAACGAGGCCTTGTAATCGGGGGACCGCCCCATATAGCCATACGAAAGGCGCGCCCACACCGCGATCGCGTCTCGGGCCGCGAGCAGGTCGTCGGAGTCGTAGCTGGGCATGAAGAAGCGGTGGGTCAGGATTCCCTGCCGGTCCTCGCCGAGCAGCACCTGGCTCAGGTCGGAGTCGTGGAGGGCGTCGTACATCCTGGCCACCGACCGGGCCGAATTGCGAAAGGCGGGGTGGGTGGTGACGTCAGCCACCCGCTCACCGTCGATCCAGACCTCCCGGCCGTCCCGCAACGACTCGAGGTAGCTCGCCCCGCTCAGCAGGCTCAGGACACCGTCTCCCGCAGCTTGAAACGCTGAATCTTCCCGGTGGCGGTCCGTGGGAAGTCGTCGACGTACTCGACGACGTGGGGGTACTGGTATCGCTGTAAGGCCGTCTTGCAGAACTCCTGAAGCTCGGGCACGAGGCCACCGTCGTCGACGACCCCGTCGGCGAGGATGATCACTGCCTTGATTCGCGACAGGTGCTCGACATCCACCGAGACCACCGCTGCCTCCCTCACCGCGGGATGTTCCATCAGGCGGTTCTCGATCTCGATCGGGCTCACCCACAG
>JBOGEU010000840.1:0-1990 GCA_050741995.1 Acidimicrobiia bacterium
ACACCAACGTCCCGGCGCAGGGCATGAACCTCGGTGAGGGTGCGCGGATCCGAGGCGATGGCCATGTCCTCGAGCACATCGATCCGCTCGTCGAGGGCCTCGATGAGGGGGAAATAACGGCGGGTGCTGAGTTGGGCGATGAAGGCGGCCACCCGCGCCGGCGAGACGAGACCGGTGGTGCTGGTCATGTTGGCCGGTGCCTGGCACCATTCCACGGCAGGGAACCGGTCGCGGTGGATCGTGATCAGGAACTTCTCCCCGATGAACATGTCGATCTCGGTGGTGGCAAGACGTTCCCCCGTGCTCACCGAAAGACCTTCGAGCACCATGAAGACGTACCTGTCGTGCTCGTCCATGCGGGGGAGGAGAGCGATGTCGATCGACTCCTCCAGCGAGCTCTGGTCCACGCCGAACATCTCGGCGAGACCCCTGATTGCCTCTGGAGGCTCGCCCAACAGATCGAGCCATATGTACCCGGGCCCGGCGCGCAACGCTTCGATCTCGGCCAGACCGTGTTCGACAAGCGGGGATTCGCCGTCCTTCTTGTGGAAGAGCCGCTGCACCCTTCGATTATGAGACGGACGGGTCGTCGTCGAGTGGCAATCCCCTGGCCATTCGGTGCCTTCGGGCGCCGTATGCCGGGCTGGGGAGCTCGATCAGGAGGCTTCACCGTTCATGGTGCCGGCCCGAAACACAGTGTTCACACTTCGGCAACCGGTGCGAAATGGGCTACCGATAGAAAATCCCCTGTTCACGACCGGTAATCGACCCGAGAGGAGTTTCCGTGAGCAAGACGGCTGCCGACGTCTTGTCCCTTGTCGCCGACGAGGGCTACGAGTTCGTCGACCTTCGCTTCTGTGACCTGCCCGGCCAGGTCCAGCATTTCACCGTCCCGGTCAAGCAGTTGACCGAGGACTCGTTCGAGGCCGGGTTCGGCTTCGACGGCTCGTCGATCAGGGGCTTCCAGGAGATCCAGGAGTCGGACATGCTGCTGATACCGGATCCGACGACGGCAATCGATGACCCGTTCCGGGCTCGGAAGACGATGATCCTCTACTGCTTCGTCAACGACCCGATGACAGGGAGCCCCTACGATCGCGACCCGAGGTACATCGCAAAGAAGGCCGAGGAGTACCTGCTCAGCACCGGTATCGCCGACACCTCCTATTGGGGCCCCGAGTGCGAGTTCTACATCTTCGACGATGTCCGCTTCGGCCAGAACCAGTTCTCCGGGTTCTACTACGTCGATTCGGTGGAAGGCGCCTGGAACTCGGGCGAGTACGAGGAGGGCGGCAACCTGGGCTACAAGCCGAGGTACAAGGAGGGGTACTTCCCCGTCCCGCCCACCGACCATTTCCAGGACCTCCGGTCGGAGATGACCGCCAACCTCGAGAATGCGGGCATCGAGATCGAGGTCCAACACCACGAAGTGGGCACTGCGGGCCAGGCCGAGATCGACATGCGATACGACACGCTGCTCAGGACCGCCGACAACGTCACCTTGTACAAGTACATCGTGAAGAACACGGCATGGGAGCACGGCAAGTCGGTCACCTTCATGCCCAAGCCCATCTTCGAGGACAATGGCTCGGGAATGCACACCCACCAGTCGTTGTGGAAGGGCGGCGAGGCGCTCTTCTTCGACGAGGGTGGTTACGCCGGTCTCTCCGACATGGCCCGGTGGTACATCGGCGGCCTGCTCAAGCACGCCGCCGCGATCCTGGCCTTCGCCGCCCCGACCACGAACTCCTACCACCGGCTCGTTCCCGGTTACGAGGCACCGGTGAACCTGGTGTATTCGAGCCGGAACCGGTCGGCGGCAATCCGGATCCCGCAGTACTCGCAGGCTCCGGGGGCGAAACGACTCGAGTTCCGCTGCCCGGACCCGTCCTGCAATCCCTACCTGGCGTTCGCCGCCATGCTGATGGCGGGCCTCGACGGGGTGCAGAATCGGATCGAGCCCCACGACCCTGTGGACAAGGACATATAC
>JBOGEU010000841.1:0-2086 GCA_050741995.1 Acidimicrobiia bacterium
CCGTTGACGCTCGCCTGCACCGAGTGCAAGCGACGCAACTACGTCACCACCAAGAACAAGACCAATACCCCCGATCGGCTCGAGATGAAGAAGTTCTGCCGGTGGTGCCGTCAGCACACCCTTCACCGCGAGACCCGGTAGGAGTTGACGCCGCATTCCTGATGCGGGGCGTCACACCTGGGTGACGCCATGGTCGCGTGGAGACGATTTCACCTCGACCCGGGTTAGCGTCTCAGGATGAAACCGGCCGATCTCGTCGACCACAGGTTCGGCCCCAACCCGCTCCGGATCTGTCTCGCCAACGTCTCCGATTTCGTCAGGGCCACCGGCGACGACCCCCTGCGTTGGAGCCACGCCGCGCCGCCCGGCTTCATGGCGACGGCGATGTTCGCGGTGGCATCCGACCTTCTCCGTCGATTGGCGGATCGTTCCGTGATCCACGGGGAGCAGACCTTTGCCTGGCACCGACCGCTTCTCATCGAGTCGAGCCTCCAGGTAACCGGGGTGGTGACAAGGGTTCGGGAGCGCGCTGGGGTCGACTTCGTCGACTTCGAGGTCGAGGCGAGCGACGAAGCCGGGGTGGTGGCCGAGGCATCTTCGTTGTTCCTCGTCTCGGATGCCGTCGCTTCAGACACCGGGGCGGAGCGCACCGAGCCGGCACCGGAGGATGACGGTGACCCGGGACCGGGCCAGATCAGCGCCTCCCGCGCCGACCTGGTGCGATACGCCGCCGCCACCAGGGACTGGAATCCCATCCACTGGGACCACGGGGCCGCGGTGACGGCCGGTCTTCCCGGGGTGGTGTCCCATGGTCTTCTCCAGGCGTCCTGGGCATTCGCCGCCGCATCGAGACTGGCGGAAGGAGATGCGCCGCTCAGGTCGGCCCGGATCAGGTTTCGCACCCCCCTGCTCCCGGCCGTTCCGGTGTCGGTGGATGTGGAGCAGGCCGACGGAGTGGCGAATGTTGCCATTGCCGGCGCCGACGTCGAGTATTTGAGTGCTCGCATCGAATTGACGGAGCGGTAACCCGATGGACGTGCCACAGGTCGAAAGGGACAAGGAAAGGGAGCTCATCTCCCGGGCGCAATCCGGCGATCGCGCCGCTTTCGCCGCCCTGGTCCGTGAGCACGGAAACGAGGTGTACACGTTGGCCCGAAGACTGGTCGGTGACCCCGATCTTGCGGCTGATGTCGCTCAGGAGACCTTGATACGGGCATGGAAGGCCCTGCCCAAGTTCAGGGGAGACGCGGCGTTGTCCACCTGGTTGCATCGGATCACCGTCAACACCGCCTGGACGCAGAAGAAGCGAGCACGTCGGCACAGCGGCATCTCACTCGACGAGGTCACCGATGTCGCGGCGCCGATCGGCCCCGATCATCCCGAGATGGCCGGCGAGACACTGGAGTTGCGGGGACGTCTGCGGCAGGCACTCGACGCACTTCCCGAGGCGCAACGCCAAGTGGTCGTGCTCAAGGACGTCTACGACTGGTCTCACGCCGAGATCGCCGATGCGATGGGGATCTCCGTGTCTGCCGCCAAGGTGCGGCTGCACCGGGCCCGTGCCCGACTCGCCCGCCATCTGGAGGCTTCGGCATGAGCGCTCTCTGCGAGATGGCTGCGCCGTTCGTGGCGAACAGCGCCGTCGAAGGCACCCCGGTCACCCGGCCCTTCCGCGCCCATGTCGATGGCTGCCTCAAGTGCCAGGCGCGGCAGGTGGCGATGGCGAAGACAGCCCGGGAGCTGTCGGCGATGTCCAGCGAGACCCTGGTCGCCCCCGTGGATCTCGAGTGGCGAGTCATGTCCTCGCTCGAAGGGGAGCTCGCCCTCGCCCGCTCGTGGCGAACCCCGGTCGCCGTCACCGCCGCCCTGATCTCCATGGCGGCCGCAGTCCTCATCTGGCGTCTCCGCCCCCGCACCCAGACCTGACCCATAGGGACATTCGGCCCTGTCAGGGTCGCCGCCTGGGATGGTCTGACCGCTTACCTGAGGTACGTAGCGCCATATATGGCGCTACGTAGACAGAGAATCGTCGTGACCGCACGAGCAGCGGAACCGGCTGGACAACAACCCGATCGAGCCATCCCTG
>JBOGEU010000842.1:0-1069 GCA_050741995.1 Acidimicrobiia bacterium
TTTCCCGGGGCTCGATGAGCCTCGGAGAGTCGGACGGGGGCCTGCCCCCGGACTCGGTTGTCGAGCCCGAGGACCGGATCCTCGAAGACTCGAAACGCGTGGTCGACCGGTACCACGACCCACGGCCGGGAGCGATGACCAGGGTGGTGCTCGCCCCTTGCTCGCCCTTCACCGTGACCGCGGATCTCATGACTTCGACCGCCGACCTCGCCCGGGAATTGGGAGTCACCATGCACACCCACCTCGCCGAGACCGCCGATGAGGAGGAGTTCTGCCTGGAGCGTTTCGGTCGCCGCCCGGTGGAGCACATGGAGGACCTGGGGTGGGCGGGGGGCGATGTCTGGTACGCCCACGCCGTCCATGTCGCCGACGACGAGGTGACCCGCATGGGGGCGGCCGGGACCGGGGTCGCCCATTGCCCCACGTCCAACATGCGCCTCGCCTCCGGGATGGCCCCGGTGTCCCGTTACATGGCCGCCGGCGTCCCTGTGGGCCTGGGGGTGGACGGATCGGCGTCGAACGACTCGTCGCACATGATGGGCGAGGCGCGGCAGGCCCTTTTGATCAATCGTCTGGCGGTGTCGCCGGGAATCGGGTCCGGGCCCCAGATGACGGCCCGTCAGGCACTGGAGCTGGCCACGGTGGGCGGCGCTCGGGTTTTGGGACGGGAAGACATCGGGAGGCTCACCCCGGGAATGGCCGCCGACTTCGTCGCCTACGATCTCGGTCGGATCGAGTTCGCCGGGGCCCTCCACGACCCGGTGGCGGCGCTGGTCCTCTGCGCCCCGGTCACCGTGGATCACTCTTGGGTCGGCGGTGCCCCTGTCGTCCGCGACCGCCGCCTCGCCGGCCTCGAGGTCGACGGGCTGATCAGGGAGCACAACCGCCTGGCGGGAGCACTTTTGTGATGGACACGGGGGTCCTCGGTCGGTGTTTGGGAATCAGGAAGCTCGATGAGCCCCGATCTCTACAGACCGGACCCGGTGGAAGGAGATCGAATTGCGCCGGTTCGGTGCACGGATCGTGAGGACTCAAACTAACTTCTCCCGGCAGTGGAGATCCTGCACCC
>JBOGEU010000843.1:0-15669 GCA_050741995.1 Acidimicrobiia bacterium
TCGAGGTGGTGCTGGCCGAGGTCGTTGCGATGGGCTACGACTACGTCCTGATCACGGATCACACCAAGGGGCTGCGATTCGGTGGCCTCGATGAGGAGCGGTTGTCGCTCCAGCGACAGAGCATCGATGCCGTGCGCGACCGGTTCCCGGATCTCACCGTGCTTCATGGGGCGGAGCTGAACGTCGATCGCACCGGCGATCTGGATATCGGAGACGAGGCCCTCGCCCTGCTCGATCTGGTGGTGGTTGGTCTCCACTCGAACTTCGATCTGGATCGCGCCGAGCAGACTGCCCGGGTCCTCACCGTGCTCGAGCACCCTGCAGTTCGGGTCCTGGCTCATCCGACCGGCAGGCGAATCGGAATTCGCCCCGCGATCGACGTCGACCTCGACGCAGTCATCGACTCGACCATCGAGCATCGAGTGGCTCTCGAGGTCAACGGGCACCGGGATCGGCTCGACCTCTCAGCCCCGCTGGCAGCTCGAGCAGTGGAGGCCGGGGCCCTGCTGGCCGCCAATTCGGACGCGCATCGGGTCGGAGAGCTGGCCAATGTCGCCAACTCGGTGGGGACGATGCAGAAGGGGGGCGTGCGCCCCGGGTCGGTGGTCAACGCCCTGCCCGTGGAGCAGTTCGTGAAGTGGGCCAAGATGCACCAGGGGTTTTCACATGATTGATCGCCGGGTAAGCCGGTGTCCATGGAATCAGGCCCGGAGCTCAACCCGGCGCCGGATCTCGTCGAGGACGACGCCACTCTGGACGAGTTGAGGGAGGCCGCCGGGGCGTGTCAGGCATGCGAGCTCTACCGGGCCGCTACCCAGGTCGTGTTCGGGGCGGGGCCGTCTGCCGCCCGCTTGATGCTCGTGGGTGAGCAGCCGGGGGATGTCGAAGATCGCGAAGGTGAGCCTTTCGTCGGCCCGGCAGGCACCGTGCTGGACGAGGCCCTCGCCGAGGCCGGCATCCCGGGCTCGAGTGTCTATCTCACCAATGTCGTGAAGCACTTCCGATGGAAGCCCCAGGGCAAGCGCCGGCTCCATCAGACTCCTGCCACCCGGCATATCCGCGCCTGCCTTCCCTGGCTCGAGGCGGAACTGGCCACGGTGAGACCGGCAGCGATCGTGTGCCTGGGAGCTGTGGCCGCCAAGGCACTGTTGGGTGACGCTTTCCGGGTCACCAAGGATCACGGCAAGCCGCTCGAATGGCGCAACTACCAAGTGGTCGCGACCATCCACCCCAGCTCTGCGCTGCGGGCCAGGGAGCCGCAGGAGCGCTCGCGATTGAAGGCGATGTTGGTCGAAGACCTCGAGAGCGCCATGCGTCTCGTCGACTAGCGCTCCGGCGAGGCTCCGGCGCCCCGAGGTCAGGTGTCGAGGGCGTCGATCTTGGGCCGGATAGCGAACGTGTCGCGGACACCAGACAGCTCGAGGAGCCGCATCACAGGGCCCTCGCCAAGCACCACCCGTAAAGCCCCTCCTGATGTCTCGATTCGGTGCCGATGGGATATCAACACCTTGAGCCCCGCCGAGTCCATGAAATCGACGCCGCGCAGGTCGAGGAATACTTCCTGCCCTGAGAACTTCTTGAGAGCGGTGTCCAGTCTGGGCGCCGTGGCCAGGTCCACCTCACCCCGGACTGCCACGACATCGTTGCCCCCGATGCGATCGGTCTCCAAGCTGAACTGCGGTCCGAGTCCCATTTCACATCCTTTGTCCGCCTCGACCAGATGTACGTCTAGCTCTCGAGGAAGTCTTCGCGCGATTGCTCTGCCCGAGCGGCGCCGATTGCCGTCTTGACCTTCTTTTGCTCTTCTGGCGGCGGAAGCACCGCCATCATGCCGAGGGACTCGAACCACAACTCCCTGGTCCAACCCTGGGTGTGGTACAGGTGCTCGTCTTCCTGCTCCTCGACCTGCTCGTACGCCTCCTGGAGCACCTTCGCTCGGGGGCCTTTCAGCTCGTTGGCCACCTCACCGATCAGCTCCCAATTGGCGTGATCCTTGATCTCCGCGTCCACGACGCACTCGGCAGCAACGAGCTGGGCGGTGGTCATGTCACCGCTGGCCAGCGCCGTTTGCATGGCCTTGACCAACCCCTCGCCCTTCATGCGAACGATGTCACGCCCCGTGCTCTGCGCCTCGAGGTCTAGCGCGAGCTCGGAGAAGATGTCGCTGACGATCCGAACGTGATTCCGCGTCTCCTCCAGATAGCCCTCCCACTCCGCTCGCAGGTCCTCGTTGACGGTGCAGCGAAGCGCTGTCTCGTAGACCTGCACCCCGCCCAGCTCCGTCTCCAGTGCCTGATACAGCAACTCCGTTACCTGTGCATCCTTGACCATCGTCACTCCTTGGTGGATCCGGGGCAATTGGATACCCGCCCGGGATCATGGCCAAACGGATGCGACGAAGAATCGAGTCAGCGGGCCCGGTCGGGCTCGGCGTGGCGTCCCCTGGGCCGGGGGGAGCGTCTGCGCCGTGCCCTCGAGCTCATCCACGAGTCGAGCTCGGCAAGCGGCGACAGGCCCTGGTCGTGATGCCAGAGGACCCGTTCGCTCGGCGGCTTGGGGCCGGGCTCGGTCTGCGCCTGGACGAGGGCAGGGGCATGGCCGGCCATGACCTGGCGAGCCACATCCGCCGACATGTCGTCCGTGGTGCTCACTTCGACGGTCAACGCCCCCAAAGAGTCTCCCAAGAGCCGATCGTGCCAATGGGGCGGGCTGGCCGCGGTCAGGGCGCTGGCCAACGAGCCGGTTATGGCACCGACGACGGCTCCGATCACGCCGTATATCAGCCATCGATCGGGAATCGCCCACAACCAGGCGCTGGTGGCTGCAACCAACCCGAGACCGATGGCGCCCACCAATGCGACCAGGAAGGGATGGTCGAGAAAGCGATCCCGGTCATCGTGGGGCATATCCACCGGCCACGGGCTCATGAGAGTGATGTCAGCCGAGCTCATTCCGGCTCGCACCAGATCGCCTACAACTGTCTGGGCAACGGACTGATCGGTGTATGCCGCGGCGATCTTGCGCACCGCGGCATCTGGCTCTTGGCGTTGTCGTATTTCGAAAGACATAGGGGATTCCTGACCTCAGAATCCCACTTACCCGACGATTGTTGGTGGCAAACGGTGTGGCGGATCACCTGGGGGGCAGGGCGCCCGTCTCGCCGATCTTCCAATAGACGCCACGCGACCTGGTGAATCCCCGATGCGGGGCGCGCATGGATCGTGTGGTCGCTGTCTCCAGGCCGGGCATGGCGGCCCTGTCATCGACGTCGATGTGAACGGTTGTCATCGGATGCTCCCAGCCCAAGAGTCTCGAGGTACGCGCTCGACGTCGGCGGAGGAAGCGACGCCTGGCCTCGGCGGCGGTCGGCGACATCTGATGCGTGCCGGCGGCGACGGCCAGTTGCCGCTCGTGCCTTGCTGCGATCATGGCCCGGGAAAAGGTGAGCACCCGATGGGAGAGGACTGCTCGCCGACTTCGACCGAGCGCCGGATCCAGCAGGTAAGCGATGAGGGCACCGGCAGCGGCCCCCTTCATCGTGTTGAACCTCATAGCGGCTGGCTTTCGATGAGCGGATCGGCGCCGACCGGGCTGGCAGCGCACTGGGAATGGCCGCACCCGCAGAATGGGCCCGTGTTCGTTCCCAACCCGCATGACTCGCTGCAAAACTCCCCTGCCTCCGCTACGCGGCAGGTGCAGGGCTCATGTGAGCACTCCATTTGTGTGTCTCCTGTTCGGGGCCGAACAGATACCCGTTACCGGGAGCCGCGAAACTCTAGGCCGGGTCAGGGTTTCCATATCGATCGGGCGTCGACGTCGGGGAAGGGGGCAGGCTCGATGGAGGAAAGGGGGGTGACCGTCACGAAGTTCTTGGCACAGAGAGCAGTGTCGCTCGCCGGGTCGGCTCCCGCCGACGACGAACCAACAACGAATTGGAGCTTGCGATCTGTCATGTCGGCATTTGCCACTCGGAAGTAACCGAATTCGTCGAGGTCCGCCCAGTGGATTCCCTCCACTTCGTCGATCGGGACCGCAGGCACGTTGATGTTGAGGACGTGGGGGCCTCCGCTCCTCTCCAGCATCCATCCTGCCGCGGAGACACCCACCGCTACCGCCGTCTCCCAAAGCCAGGGATCGGATTGCGCAAGACTCACGGCGAGGCCGCGGCTCCGGAACGTTCTGGCGGTGAGCGCAGCACCAACCGTTCCCGAGTGGATGATCGAGTGCCCGGTGTTCATCCCGGCATTCACACCCGACACGACCAGATCGGGCATGCGCCCGAAGGCGCCCAATGCGGCCGCCATGACCGCCAGCCCGGGCGGGCCGGCGATCGTATAGGCACTGATCCCGTCGAGGTCCACCGGCTCCAATGCCACTCCACTCACTGGGTCGAAGCCTCCGATGCCGGTCCCGCTGCCGGACATGTCGGACGCCGGGGCGGCCACGATCAGGTCGTAGGACCCGGCCAGGCCCGCCGCGAGCAATCTGAGGCCGGGGGAGTCGATGCCGTCGTCGTTGGTGACGACGACACGTGGCAGGTCGCTCATGACGGCAGCGGGGAGAGCGCTTCGACCTGGACCCGCTCGGCGAGCTTTGGGATCAGGTCGCTGGAGGCGCTACCCAGCCCATGACGGGTGACATTGGCTGCTCCGGCCCCACACGCCAGTTTCAAGGAGTCCTCGGGCCCGAGCCCACGGCTGAAGGCGGCGGCGAGCCCGGCAGTCATCGAGTCCCCGGCACCGCGAAAATCCGCCGGCTCCAGATTCGGTGCCGTGGCGCGATAGGTGGTTCCCGCGATGAAGCCCACTGCCGGCTCTTGGGCACGTGAGAGAACGACGTTCTTGGCCCCCCTGGAGACCAGGTCCCGGAGAGCAGACAGAGCCCCCTCCTCGTCTCGGCCGTCGAGGAGACCGTCCTCGGCGAGGTCTTCGTCGCTCACCTTGAGCACGTCGAGCGGGCCACCGTCGAGGAAGGCATCGAGCTCGCGACCATGTAGATCGCCAACCACCCGGACGTCGGCCGACGCCAGGTCGTGGCCGAGACGCCGATACGCCTCCACAGGGACGATCTCGCTGTTTTGCCCGGTGACGACACAGACACGGGAGCTCATGGCGTGATCGAGGAACTTGCCGTAGGCGTCGTCCAACTCGTGTCTGGCCAGGGTCGGGGCGGTCGCCTCTGCGATCAGGTCGCGGTCACCCGATCGGCGGTCGTGGACGGTGGCCGGGGAGCTGGACGTCGTTTCCACCGGGCTCATTTCGATGCCCCACTGGTTGACCAGCCCTCGGATCACACGGCCGGTCTCGCCACCGATCGGGGCGCAGAGAAGAGGCCGCTCGCCGAGGTGGCGGAGCATCCGTGCGATCCACAGCCCCTGGCCCCCGGGGTGGAGGTGGATCTCGTCGGCCTCGTCCTCACGGCCACCCTCGATGGTCACCGTCAATGAGAGGACAGGCCCGAAGATGGACACGGTGTGGCGGACATGAGAGGCCATGTCGATCTCCTCGGGGTCAACCGGTCACATTCCCGTCGCGGAGCCTAGCGAAACCGGGCTCAGCCCTCGCCGGTGCCTTCCCCACCGAGACGGTTGAAACTCCATTCGCCGAGACGCCACATGTCATGACCGCCGTGCTCTTCGAGGATGAGGGCGACCTCGGCTGCCTGGTCGGCCTCGACATCGACGGAGACCACCGAAGCGCCACCGGCCAGCGCCTCGTCGAGACGGTCTTGGATCCTCACCTCGTCGCCGACGGCGAGCAGGACACGCTTCACCACGGCGCCGATGCCTGTTTCGCTCTCGGTGCTCAGATGGGCGCGGCCCTCGTCGCCATGGAGATGCTCGGCTGCGAACCCGGCGCTCCCCAGTGAGGTCAGTGCTTGGCGCGCCGACCCGTGATCGTCGACGATGGCGATCACGGTCCCGCTGAGGTCGTGCATGGCTCTCTACCCGGCGGGTGCGTCGGGCGTGAGCGGGATCGTCGTGCCGGTCGTGGTCGTCTCGGGCATGAACGAGAGAAGCAGGATCATTGCCAGGACAACCAGGACGACGATGGCGAGAGCGATCCAAGCGCCCTTGCCGCTCGACCTCCTCACCTCCCCGTTGACGTGGCGCTGGCCGGTTTGTAGGCCGTCGCCGGTGTTGGGTCGGTCCGTGGGGGAGTATCCAGGGAGCATTTGTCTACCTCCTGTGTAGACGGGCGCTATTGCGCTGGGCGCCACCTACCCCTACACGACGCCGATCAAACCGGCGAGAGCACAGGCTATGACCTGGTTATCAGCCGACGAGAAGGGGGATTTCGACCTCGGCCCGGGCCAGCCCTCCGTGGTAGCTGCGAAGCCGCTTGTCGAATCCGGGGGGGAGGATGACCCGGCCCTCGGGTGCCAGGAGCAGTCTCTGGCCCACCCGTCTCACTGTTTCGGCGACAGGATCGGGGCCCAGCAGGTCGAACGGGTCGGTGAGCAGGCCTCCAGTCATGGTGGCGACCAATTCGAGGAGTGCGTCCTCGCCCCAGACATGGACTCCCCGCGGGTCGCCGGCAAATCGCACCGTCTCCAGCTCTTTCCGCCGCACCAGGACCTTGTCTTCCTCCCGGTACTCCACCAGCCCGTGATCTGCCGTTCCCAGCAGAGTCACATCGGGGGGCAGACCGGCGGTCAGGCCCTCCCAGACGTCGGATGCCAGGCGCATCGCCTCGTCGAACTCCCTCGAGTCGAGGCCGAACACATGCCCGGCGTAGTCGAGCTGCCAGACGTAGGCGAAGACGAAGCGGTCTCGCTCCGAGGCGAGCTGGACCGTCGCCTCCACCAGGTCATGGTCGTCCCACGCCGCTTCGAAGCGCGCCCCTCGATAGAGAAGACGGGACAACGGGCTGCCGGCGAACTGTGCCGGCTGGACGGTTATCGGCTCGACTCCGCCGCGGCGGAGACGCTCCCAGAGGTTTGGGCCCGGTAGCACCGCGGCGTAGTCGTGGGCAACCGGTTGGCCGCTCAGGTCCACCCACTTCAAGGTGTTCACCACCCTGCCCAGCTCCTCCAGCCAGGCCAGGTGAGCGACCAGGCCATGCTGGGAAGGGGGAAGACCGGTCGCCACAGTCGCCAGTGACACGCTCGTCGTCGTCGGGAACGGCGCCTCGAGGGTGGCCTGATGGGCGGAGAGCATGGAACGCCCCGCGTGGTGGTCCAGTTGGGCCACTCCCAGACCGTCGAAGACAACCAGCACGTAGGCACGTCCCTCGGGGACGAGGGCGGCGATCTCGGGATGAAGACCGGGCATCGGGGCGCTCCCGATCATCCTCGATTCGATCTCGGCGACCAGGTTGACCAGACCGCGTGAGTCGTACGAGGGGCCGGCAGGCATCGGCGCAGGCTAGGACCCGCCCAAATGTTTTTGCCGGTGGGGCTTGAAGGTTCCTGACTTCGACCAGAAACAGCCCTTGCGTATACTCGCCAGCGGTGGTGTTTCCTCGATTCGGATCGGCATGAGCCAGTACTTCGAGAGCTATCTGACAGTCGGTGCGTTTGCCGCGCTGGGCGCGGTGCTCGTTCTCGTGATGCTCGGGGTGGCGGCGGTCCTTCGCCCCACGAACCCCTCCGCCACCAAGCTCCTCACCTACGAGTGCGGCGTGGATCCTGTCGGATCCGGGTGGAGTCAGAGTTACATCCGCTACTACGTGTTCGGACTGCTCTTCGTGATCTTCGATGTGGAAGCGGTGTTCATCTTCCCCTGGGCCATCGTCCTCGAGCAACTGGGCACCTTCGGCCTGGTGGAGATGCTGGCCTTCATCGTCATCCTGGTCCTCGGCCTGGTCTACGCCGTCCGCAAGGGAGTCCTGCGGTGGGAGTAGTCCAGAAGTTCGGGGCCCCGAAGCCGGTCACCTGGCTTCTCAACTGGTCCCGGAAGTACTCGCTCTGGCTGTTCCAGTTCGGGCTGGCCTGTTGTGCCATCGAGCTCATGGCCGCTTCCGGACCCAGGTTCGACTTCATGCGGTTCGGGATCATCCCCCTCCCCGCTTCGCCCCGTCAGGCCGACCTCATGGTCGTCGCCGGGACGGTGACGGACAAGATGGCGCCGGCCATCCGTCGTCTCTATGACCAGATGCCCGACCCCAAGTACGTGATCTCCATGGGCTCGTGCGCCAACTGCGGTGGCCCATACTGGGATTCGTACTCGGTCACCAAGGGCGTGGACCAGGTGATCCCGGTGGACGTGTACGTTCCCGGCTGCCCGCCCCGGCCCGAGGCCCTGATGGACGGGATCGTCCTGCTCCAAAAGAAGATCCAGGGCGAAGATATCCAAGAGAAGTGGAACCGGCGTGACCTCGAGCCCGTCTGACACCGAGACCACCGACGTGACCTCGAGCTCGTCTGACACCGAGCCGAGCGTCCATCCTCTCCAGGGGCTCGCCGACGGGGTGGCCGAGGCAGTGGGAGGCGAGGCAACCGTGGCCTTCGACACGGTCAAGGTGAAGGTCCCCGCAGATCGGTGGGTGGAAGCCTTGACCATTGCCCGGGACCAGCTTGGCCTCGTCTTCTTCTCCTGGCTCTCCGCCGTCGACTGGTCCTCCGAGGTCGAGGTCGGGGACCCCTTCCCCGAGGAGGTGGAGGACCGGCTCGAGGTGCTCGCCGCGGTGGGGGACATCAGCGAGGGTCGTCGGGTCATCTTCTCCACCGATCTGAGCAAGGAGGCCCCCTCCGTCCCCAGCCTGATCGAGGTGTACGCCGGGGCAAACTGGCACGAGCGCGAGGCGCACGAGATGTTTGGCATCGACTTCCAGGGGCATCCCAATCTGATCCACCTCTATCTGCCCGACGGCTTCCAGGGCAACCCGCTGCGCAAGAGCTTTCCCCTCCTCAGCCGGGAGGTGAAGCCATGGCCGGGCACGGTGGAGGTCGAGGCGATTCCGGGGAGCGAGGCCGGGGACGAGGAGACGGCGGACGGCCCCTCCGAGGAGAATCCGGAGGCGTGACGTGGTCCTAGATCAAGACCTGGTCCGCCACCTCTCAGAGTCGTCGGTCTCAGTCGAGCTCGAGACCGAGGAGATGACCCTCAACATCGGGCCCCAGCACCCTTCGACCCATGGTGTGCTCCGGCTCAAGGCTCGGGTCGACGGTGAGCGCGCTTTCGACGTCCAGCCCGTGATCGGGTACATGCATCGTGGCTACGAGAAGCTCTCGGAGGTCAGGACCTATCCCCAGATCACCACCCTGGTCAACCGGATCGACTGGGTGTCGGGGTACGCCAACGAGATCCCGTTCATCGTCGCCGCCGAGAAACTGCTCGGTGTCGAGGTACCGGAGCGCGCCCAGTACATCAGGCTGATCCTCACCGAGATGGCGAGGATCTCGTCTCACCTCATCTTCATGGCCTCCTACCCGCTGGAGCTGGGGGCGGCCACCCCGCTGTTCTTCGCCCTGAGAGAGAGGGAGCGGGTGCTCGATCTCCTCGAAGGAGTGACCGGGGGCCGTTTCCATCCCAACTTCAACCGGATCGGCGGGGTCAAGCCCGCCTACGGGTCGGGGTCCGCGACCAGAAAGGTCATCCAGGACCTCCCGGCCGGCTTCCTCGAAGAGACCCGGCAGGCGATGGACAAGGTGTTGGAAGCGGTCGACGAGCTCGACTATCTCGTCGCCGACAACGAGATCATCGTGGCCCGCACCAAGGGGGTCGGGGTCCTTCCCCCCGAGGTGGCGGCCTCCTATGGGGTGTCCGGCCCCAATCTCCGGGCCTCGGGCATCAAATTCGACCTGCGCAAGGTGGAGGACTACCTCCCCTATCACCTGTTCGACTTCGAGATCCCGCTCGGCGAGAACGGTGACTGCTGGGACCGCTGGCACGTCCGTCTGCTCGAGATCCGCCAGTCGGTTCGAATCGTGCAACAGGCCGTCGACAGCATCCCGTCCGGCCCACTCCAGGCCAAGGTGCCGAAGGTGATCAAAGTGCCCCAGGGGGAGACGTATGTGAGGGCGGAGAACCCGAAGGGCGAGATGGGCTACTACCTGGTCTCCAACGGGAACCAGGGCCCGTACCGGCTCAAGATCCGCTCCGCCAGCTTCTCCAACATCTCGATCCTCCCCTGGATCCTCGAAGGAGTGTTGGTCCCCGACATCATCGCCATCATGGGAAGCCTCGATTTCGTGCTCGGGGACGTGGACAGATGACCTCCTTCATCACCGACCTCTTCTCCAACTTCTGGGTCTCGCTGGCGGGGAAACTCCTGCTGGTCGCCTTGATGATCCCGTTGGTGGGCATGGTCATCGGATTCGCCGAGATGAAGCTGTCGGCCAAGATGCAGGCCCGGGTCGGCCCCTACTTCGCCGGGGGGCGCTGGGGCTGGGCCCAGCTCATCGCCGACGGTGTCAAATTCTTCCAGAAAGAGGACCTGATCCCGACGGAAGCGGACCGACCGGTGTTCAAGGTGGCCCCGGTGCTGGTCCTGGTGAGCACCGTGGCCCTTCTCGTGGTGATCCCGTTCGGCCCCGGGCTGATCTTCCGGGATCTATCGATCGGGATCTTCTATGCGCTCGCCATCTCGTCGTTGAGCACGGTGGGGATCCTGATGGCCGGCTGGTCGTCGGGCAACAAGTACTCGCTGATGGGAGGGCTGAGGGCGGCCGGGCAGCTCATCGCCTATGAGCTGCCCCTGGTGCTGGCGGTGGTCGGCGCAGTGATCCTGGCCGGCACCATGAGCATGACCGGCATCGTCGAAGCCCAGATCGAGGCCGGTTATCCCTACGTGATCCTCCAATTCCTCGGTTTCGGGATCTTCATGATCGCCGCCCTCGCCGAGCTGAGCCGGATACCGTTCGACATGCCGATCGCCGAGTCCGAGCTGGTCATGGGCTACCTGACCGAGTACTCCGGATTCCGCTTCCTCTTCTTCTTCCTCGCCGAGTTCGCCAACATGTTCTCGCTGTCGGCGATCGCCGTGACCCTCTTCCTCGGGGGCTACTGGCTGCCCGGGATCCCCGAAGACGTGCTCGCCTACGCCGGGCCGGTGATCCTCATCGCCAAGACCTTCATCCTCGTCTTCGTCATGATCTGGTTCCGCTGGACATTCCCCCGATTCCGCGAAGATCAGCTGCAGAGCATGGCCTGGAAGTGGCTGATCCCGCTCGCGCTCGCCAACATCCTGATCACCGGAGCCTTCAAGGTGTATCTATGACCAGCACAACCGAACGTCGAGTGGCGCCTGGCATCGGGATGGTCAAGGGTCTGTGGGTGACCATCTACACCATGTTCCGCACCATCTTCCGCCCCGGGAAGTACCTGGCCACGGTGAATTACCCGGTGGTGAAGGAAACACCAGTGCCCCGGGCGCGGGGGGTGATCGCCCTCGACCAGGAGGCGTGCACGGTATGCATGCTCTGCTCCCGCAACTGCCCCGACTGGTGCATCTACATCGAAGGGCACAAGGAAGAGAAGGCACCGGACAAGCCCGGGGGCCGGATCAAGGTGCGCAGCACACTCGACCGCTTCGACATCGATTACGCCCTGTGCATGTACTGCGGGATCTGTGTCGAGGTCTGTCCCTTCGACGCGCTGTTCTGGTCACCGGAGTACGAGTACTCCGAGACCCACATGGGCGACATGATGCACGACATGGACCGTCTCCAGGACTGGATGGAGACCGTCCCCCCCGACCCGGAGTTGGAAAAATGACGGGCTCGGCTTCGCCCGGGGGAAGGCCATGAGCCTCGGCGAATGGGTATCCGCCCCCGTCAACTGGGTATTTCTCGTGATCGGGTTGTTGCTCCTGTTCTCGGCGTTCAGGGTCGTGACCGCCAAGAACGTGGTCCACGCGGCCCTCTTCCTCGTGGCCACACTGGCTGCCGTCGCCGGTCTCTTCTTGATCCTCTCGGCGGAGTTCGTGGCCTGGGTGCTGGTCCTGGTCTATATCGGGGCGGTGATCGTTCTCTTCCTGTTCGGGATCATGATCACCAGGGCGCCAACCGGCAGGGATGAGACCCTCGACATCGACAAGAAGCGTTGGGCCGCCCTCCTGTCGGTGGCCACCTTCCTGATGCTGGCCTGGGCCTCGATAGAGGCTTTCGGGACGCGAACCGTTGTTGATCTCGGCGAGCCCACCTCGACGGAGGCCATCGGCCTCGCCCTGCTCGGACGATTCGTGATCCCGTTCGAAGTGGTCTCCTTCGTGCTCCTGGCCGCCCTCATCGGTGGGATAACCATCGCCAGGCGGGACCTCAGCCCCCTCGAGGAAGAGCAGAGGAGCGCAGTATGAGCGCTCGCTCCAGCTCGCTCGCCGCCATGGGCGGTTCGTTGCTCGGCGGAGGTGAGCGATGCTGGTGAACCAGTTCCTCATCCTGGCCGCGGCGCTGTTCTCGCTGGGTATCTACGGACTTCTCGTCCGGCGCAACATCGTGCTGATCCTGCTGTCCGTGGAGCTGATGCTGGCTGCGGTCAACATCAATCTCATCGCATTCGAGTCGATGATTCGGTCCGCCGACGCAGTGGGCCAGGTGTTCGCCATCTTCGTCATCACGGTGGCGGCCGCCGAGGTCGGGATCGGGCTGGCCATCGTCCTCATGATCTTCCGCAATCGCAAGTCGGCGGACGTCGACGACCTGTCCCTCATGAGGTGGTAGTGGTGGTTCGTCGACATCGACCTCGGGGCCGGCATGTTTGACCTGCTGATCACCGCCACGGACGAGGCGGAGCACGCCGTGGAGGCAGGGATCACCGGAGGGTTCTGGGCGGACACGGCCGGGATCATGCTGGTCCTGCCGTTCGTCGCCGTCCTCGCCATCCTCGCCTTCGGCAAGCGCATGAAGAATCAGGGGGCGGAGCTCGCCATCGGGGCGCTGGCGATCAACACCCTCTGGGCGACCGTGCTCTTCGTCCAGAACATGACCGAGGGGGTCCTGGCCAAGTACAGCTTCGAGATCGGCCGCATCGGCAGCGACCTCGTCTTCGAGCTGGGCTGGGTGGTCGACGGGCTCTCGATCATGATGTACTTCCTGGTCAGCCTGGTGGGGCTCATCGTCTTCATCTACGCCATGGGGTACATGCACGGTGATGTCAGAGTCGACTGGTTCTTCGCCGCTTTTTCGCTCTTCGCCGGCTCGATGCTGATCCTTGTCGGCGCTCCCAACCTCATCCAGCTCATCATCGGCTGGGAAGGGGTGGGTCTCGCCTCGTACCTGTTGATCGGGTTCTACTGGGAGGACATGGAGAACGTCAAGGCCGGCAACAAGGCGTTCATGGTCAACAAGCTGGCCGACGTCGGGCTGATCCTGGGCACGATCATCCTCGGCCTGGCGGTGGGGACCTTCGACTTCTTCGCCATCAACGAGGCGGCCGCCGGCCAGTTGGGATCCCTCTCGACAGTGGCCGTGGTGGGCGGTGCCCTCCTCTTCTTCGGGGCGATGGGCAAGAGCGCCCAGTTCCCGCTTCACAACTGGCTCCCCGACGCCATGGCCGGTCCCACACCGGTCTCGGCGCTGATGCATGCGGCGACGATGGTCACCGCCGGGATCTATCTGATGGCCCGGATGTTCCCGTTGTTCGAGCACCTGGCTGCAGACTTGAGGCCCTGGATGGTGGCGATCGGCGCCGTCACGCTGTTCGCCCTCGGCCTCCTCGCCCTGGTCGCCGACGACATCAAGAAGGTGCTCGCCTACTCGACCGTCTCCCAACTCGGCTACATGATGACTGCCGTCGCCGCCGGCGGCTACACCGCGGGGCTGTTCCACCTGTTCACCCATGCCTTCTTCAAGGCGTTGCTGTTCCTCGGCGCCGGATCGGTGATCCATGCGGTCCACTCCAACAACATGAGTGACATGGGCGGGCTGCGAAAGACGATGCCAACCACCTATTGGACGTTTGTGATCGGGTCTCTCTCCCTTGCCGGCATCTTCCCCCTGGCCGGCTTTTGGTCCAAGGACGAGATCCTGGCCACACTCGGGGCCGAGGGCTACACGGCTGTGATGTGGATCGCCGTCGCCGGCGCCTTCGTCACTGCCTTCTACATGACCCGTACCGTCGCTCTCACCTTCCATGGCGAGTACAAGGGGCATGGCCATCCCCATGAGGCGCCCCGGGTCATGACCGGGCCGCTGGTGGCGCTGGCGATCCCGTCGGTCCTGTTCGGCCTGCTCAACATCCCGGGCGTGGAATACGGCGGTATCCGCAACTTCACCCAATGGCTGGCGGTGAGGGTGGTGCCGATGGGCGACCCTCACGCCGAGGCGATCGACTTCCTCCTGGCCGGCGCCGGCTTGATCGCGGCCCTCGCCGGGATCGTCATCGGGTGGCAGATCTGGGGCAGGGACCGGGAGACCCAGGCGCTTCGTGACCGGTTCGACATACCGGTCCTCTACCCGTTGCTGCGCAGGAAGTACTTCATCGACGACCTGTCCGACGGGGTCGTGGCCGGGACCATGGGCCCGGTGGCCAGGTTGGTGGGATGGGTCGACAGCTACCTCATCGACGGGATCGTCAACGGCGTCGGATTCCTCACCAAGGGCCTGGGGCGATTCGTCTACGGGGTGATCGATCAGCGTGGCGTCGACGGCATCGTCCACGGTCTGTCGGCGGCTGCCGACGGGTCCGGCTCGGCCGTGCGCAAGTGGCAGACCGGTCGGGTCCAGCAGTATGCGTTCTCCTTCGTCGGAGGAGCGTTGATCTTGATCGTCGTGTTCGTGTTCGTGATATAGGAGAGGCTGAGCAATGGACTGGTTCGAGACATGGGGCCTGACCCTCATCGTGTTCCTGCCCCTGGCGGGAGCCCTTCTCGTGGGCTTCCTCCCCAAGGACAACGAGGGCGCGTTGAAGACCACTGCCCTGGTGGCGTCGCTGGCGGCCTTTGTCGTCTCGCTGGTGGTTATCGGGCAGTTCGATTTCTCCGGCAGCACCTACAACACCTATCAGTTCGAGGTCAACCAGTCCTGGATCGGGGCGATCAACTCCAACTACCACGTCGGAATCGACGGGATCAGCCTCCCTCTCCTCGTCCTCTCCACCTTTGTCATGCTGCTTTCCGTCATCTACAGCTGGAACCACTGGGAGGAGCCGAAGAACCCCAAGGCCTTCCTGGTGCTGATGCTGATCCTGGCCACCGGCCTCAACGGGACCTTTGTCGCCCTCGACCTGGTCCTGTTCTTCATCTTCTTCGAAATCGTCCTGCTCCCGATGTACTTCATGATCGGGATTTGGGGCGACCGCTCCCCGCGCAAGATCCCCGGCTTCGGGCGCGAGATGCAGACCAGGCTCTACGCCGCGATCAAGTTCTTCCTGTTCACCCTGTTCGGGTCGGCCTTCATGCTCCTCGGGTTCCTGGCCCTCTACCTGGCTTCCGGGGACTTCGGTGACCGCACCTTCGACATCGTCGAGCTGACCAGGCTCGGCGGCCAAGGTGCCTTCACCGGGAGATTCGCCTTCTTCGTCTTCGGTGCGATGTTCCTCGGGTTCGCAGTCAAGGTTCCAATGTGGCCGCTTCACACCTGGCTACCCGACGCCCACACCGCGGCTCCCACCGTGGGCTCGGTGCTGCTCGCGGCCATCATGCTGAAGCTGGGGTCTTACGGGTTCATCCGGATCTCCTTGCCGATCCTCCCCGATGAGGCTGCGAGATGGGCCCCGGCCATCGCCATTCTCGCCGTCATCGGGATCATCTACGGGTCGCTGGCCTGTCTCGCCCAGACCGACATGAA
>JBOGEU010000844.1:0-2394 GCA_050741995.1 Acidimicrobiia bacterium
CCTCACCCGGGTCGTAGAACCTCAGCTCGAGAGTCTTTCCGGCGTGTGCGGCGGCGACTTCTGCGACGTTGAGGTTCGAGATCCCGGCCTGGTTGGTGAAAATCGAGATGTCGTTGATGCCATATACTCGGGCGTTGGCCGCGCTGGTGGTGTTTGCCCTGACCGCGTATTGGTTGGTCCCGCCGTCGTTGCCATCCGTCCAGACTCGTACCACGTAGATGCCCGGTGAGACGGCTCCCGACAGGGTGCACAACCTGACCCACTGGTTCTTGTAAGTGCTCGACGAGGATTCGGTCGTGATGTTCCGCGCACAGCCCGCGATTGCGGAGTTGTTGGTCGGGTCCAGTGGCGTATCGTCGAAGTAGTACATCTGGTAATGGGTGTCCGCCCCATTGCCTCCGTCTTGCTCCCGGTCCCCGGTATCGACGTCGAAGCTGCCCCGGTCGTAAAAACCGGCGTCGTAGACGTCGACGGTGAGGCCACTGGCTCCTGAGGGGACGTCTACGGCCAGGTAGTACCCGCCGGATCGGTACTCGGTGTTGGTGAACTCCTGATTCCAGCTGTCGTCGTCCCAGTACTTGGTGGAATATGCGTCGCCGTTCCACTTATAGGTCTCCGGCCCGGAGATGGCCGCCCAGAACCGCTGTGCGCTGGCCGGGTTGCAGTCCCCCCCATTGAGACTGGTCTTGCCTATCCCGAAACACGGGTCAGGGCTGCCGATCGGGACCGGTTTGACGTACTCGGCGGTGGCGACACGCCTGATGTCGAAGTCGTCGATTCCCAGCACCTTGAGGAAGTAGGTCGGGATGTTGGCCGTGAGGGTTACCTCGAGCTTGTTGTCGGCTAACGACCTCCAATCGAGGTCGTCGGGCCCACCGCCGCCGACGGGGGTTCCGTTGACTGTGCCGATGTCCCACCCGTTGGCGTTTGCCCCGTCCACGGATTTGGCTTCGACATTTGTGATGTCACCAGGGAGGAACACGACACCGGCCAATGCCGATGCGTCCGCCGCTCTCTGCAGGCGCGCGCTGTTCAAGTAGATCCACCCGAGATCGACCGCAAACGCAGCGATGCCGAGGAGCAGGACCAGAATCACACCGACGAAGGGAAGGGCAGCGCCCTTCTCCTCGTCGTCGTGGCCGGCGATCCTGCGAGCGAGCCTGATGAGCTTGGTCATTCGAATGCCTTCGGTTCCAAACGGGTGAGGGTTGTCTCATCGATTTGGTACGAGCCACGGAAAGGTGGGAAGTTGGTCACCCAGCTCCTGGTCATGATGATCCTCACCCCGATGATGTCGAGGTTGTCGGTGCCCACCGTGGTCTGGCGGGAAGTCGGGCTCCAGTTGATCGGGTTGATGGTCCATCCGTCAGTCGGTGTCGATGGCACGTTGCAGATGGTCGGATCCTCGCCATCGATGTAGGTGGCGGTGTTGGTGAGGCCTTGAGCACCGGTTCCCTCATCGGCTTTGAAGATCTGGATCTCGGTGATGCGGGCCAGGTCGCCCGGGGTCACGAGCTCACCGAGTCCGCGCAGAATGGCGCAGTCGGCCTCGGGATCGTCGCCGGCGAGGGCGCCGAGACGGGCTCCTTCCCGGGAGATATAGGACACGGTGAGGTAGTCCTTGAAGGCGAGCCCGATCTCCAGAGTGCCCATGACGATGAGAATCAGGATCGGAAACACCAGCGCCGCCTCCACCAGCGTCGCCCCGCGTTCGTGCAGCCGTCTCACGGCTCAGCGCTCTCCATCGGTTTGTATCGGCTGTCGAGGGGTTATTCCTGAATGGGACCACGGCTGAATGGGCCTATCGGCCCAGCTGCGCGGGTTGCCGGTATTCCCGGCGATTAAGGCGCGGGAGCGGACCCGTAATTGACCGGCTCGAGACGCATCACGGAGCGGTTCGACCACTGCACGCTGCCGTTCCACCACAAGAAGCCGGTGATCCAGTTGTGCTCGTAGGTGACCTCGACTCCGAGCCAGTCACGGTCCTCACCGGTGTTGTCCCGCCCCGTTTCAGCCCACGGCGTCGACGGCTCGACGAACCAATTGCTGCATCGCTGGAGTGCAACGTCGTCCACCCCATCCACGAACGGCCGGTAGGAGGTGAAGGCACCATCGATGCCCGAGCCCGGATCGTGGTCGAAGACCTTGATCCGCACCACCGTGTTGTCCGAAGTAGAGGAGAGTGCGGCTGCCGCCGCTTCGAGGATGGCGCAGTCGGCGCCCAGGATCGGGCCCACGGAGGCTCCCACCCTGGCGCCCTCCCGCGACGAAGCGGCCAGCCCGAACCAGCTACGGAATGCCATGCCGTACTCGAAGGCACCGAGCACGATCAGAAGGAGCAGCCCGGTGATCAATGCGGTCTCGATGGCCACGGCCCCCGACTCGGAGCGTATG
>JBOGEU010000845.1:0-5773 GCA_050741995.1 Acidimicrobiia bacterium
GAAGAGACGATCCGGGTGGAGGGTGGTCAGGTGCTGGCCACCCTCATCCGGCTCACACGCGACGTCGATCTCGCCGAGGACGCCCTGCAAGAGGCGGCTGTCGTCGCTCTCGATAAGTGGACAGCCGACGGGTTTCCCGACAGCCCGGCGGCTTGGTTGACGACCGTTGCCCGGCGGAAGGCGCTCGACCTCATCCGCAGGGAGACACGCCGACGGGGCAAGGAGAGCGAGGCTCAGATCAACATGCTTGCCGGGGCCGAGGCGAACTCCGAGAGTGACGACCGTCTCCGTCTGATGTTCACCTGCTGTCACCCGTCCCTCTCGCCGGAGACCCGTGTGATCCTCACTCTTCGCACCATCGGTGGCCTCACCACGTCGGAGATCGCCCATGCCTTCCTCATGCCGGAGGCCACGGTCGGCCAACGCATCAGCCGCGCCAAGAAGAAGATCTCGATCGCCGGGATCCCTTACCGGGTGCCCGAGGATCATGAGCTCCCCGACCGGCTCCCGGCGGTGCTGGCCGCGGTGTACGTGGTGTTCACCGCAGGGCATCACTCCTCCACCGGGCGTCTCGACACCAGGGTCGATCTCGCCGACGAGGCCGTACGTCTCGGCCGGATGCTGGCGATGCTGATGCCGGACGAGCCTGAGGTGCACGGGCTCCTGGCGTTGATGCTGGCTACCCACGCCCGCGGCCGAGCCCGCGTAGATCGCCAGGGCGACCTGGTCCTGCTCCCCGATCAGGACCGATCGCTTTGGGACACCGCCGCCATCGCCGAGGCTGCGGGGATCATCGAGCGCACACTGAGGCTGCGTCGGGGAGGGCCGTATCAGATCGAGGCGGCCATCGCCTGTCTCCACGGTCAGGCAGCGTCCGACGCCGAGACAGACTGGAAGCAGATCGTCGACCTCTACCGGATGCTGGAGCGAATCGACCCGGGACCAGTGGTCAGGGTGAATCGGGCCGTGGCCGAGTCCAAGGTTTTCGGCCCGGCTGCCGGGCTTTCGCTTCTCGACAGTGTCCGCGGCGTCGACACCTGGCATCTCTACTGGTCGACATGGGCCGAGCTCGCACGTCAGGTGGGGCGAAAGGACGAGGCGGCCGACGCCTACACCCGCGCCCTGTCCTGTGAGATGAACGACTCAGACCGGACGTATCTGGAGACCCGTCTCAACACACTCGTCGGGACCGGGATCGGCACGACCACCTAGCCATGGTGAAATGGGGCCATGACCACAGTCGACGCGGCAGAAGCTCGCATCCTCGGCGTGTTGATCGAAAAGGAGATGACGACGCCAGACGTCTATCCGCTGACGCTGGCCGGTGTGGTGGCCGGGTGCAATCAGTCGACCAACCGTGACCCGGTCATGGCGGTTGAAGAGGGGGAGGCCGAAGCCGCTCTGATTCGTCTCCATGATGCAGGGCTGGCCACCCCGGTGCGTCGTCCCGGCGACCGGGCGACCAAGTTTCGACACAGACTCGCCGAGGCCCTCGAAATCGACCGGCAGGCGCTGGCCGTGTTGGCGGTGCTGTTGCTGCGGGGAGCGCAGACCACCGGCGAGCTGCGTCAGCGAACGGTTCGCTATGTGGCCTTCGACAGCATCGAGGACGTGGAGCGGGTCGTGGATGGCCTCGAGGAATCGGGGCTGGCCGCACGTCTTGCCCGCCAGCCCGGTCAGAGTCAGCGGCGCGTCGCCCAGATCATGTCGGCCCCCGCAGACTTCGACGACGGGGAGCCTGATGCAGTCGGTGTCACCGACTCCAACGGGTCGCGTCTCACCGAGCTCGAGAGGCGATTCGACGAGCTCTTGCGGAGGCTGGGTGTCGACGATCTGTGATCGTCTTCACCGACGGACCACTAGCCGGGCCGCGCTGGCATCCTGATCGACATGCGTCCGGCCCTGATCCTGGCTGCCCTGGCCCTCGTCTCCTGTTCCACCCCGCCCCAATCGGTAGACACCACCGTCCCGGTGGCTCCCACCCGGACCTCGACGACCACCACCCTTGCCCCGACGACCACCACCACGGTCCCGACGACCACTACGACGATTCCCACTACCACGACGACCACCCTCCCCGAGGGCGTCACCCCGCCGCCGGACTGGTTGGGCACCCGGCCGCTGCCCGTCGACGAGAACGGAGTAGGCCTGGCCCAGCCCACCCCGCCGGAGATGGTCGACCGACGCTTCACCAGCCCCGACCTGCTCCCGCCACCGGCCGATGGCGAATTCCACTCGACGACCTCCGAGGTCCTTCCCGAGGTGATGGCGAGGTCGACATGGGTTCCCGAATGTCCGGTCGACATCGACGAGTTGTCATATCTGACCCTCAGCTTCTGGGGCTTCGACCAGAAGCCGCACACCGGGGAGATCATCGTCAACGCAATGGTGGCTGAAGACGTGATCGAGGTGTTCGCACGTCTCTTTGAGGCCAAGTACCCAATCGAGGAGATCGGGATCA
Organism: Acidimicrobiia bacterium; assembly: GCA_050741995.1. Lineage (GTDB taxonomy): Bacteria > Actinomycetota > Acidimicrobiia > Spongiisociales > ZC4RG35 > JARDZU01. The sequence goes on from JBOGEU010000845.1 coordinate 2,462, forward strand.
CGACACCGGCCGATCTCGAAGCCGACCCCACCGGCGATGGCAACGTCACCGAGTCGTTCGTATGCCGACCGGTGACCGGAGGGTCGGGGTGGTCGCAGCACGCCTACGGGTTGGCCATCGACCTCAACCCGTTCCACAACCCTTATTGGAAGGGCGACGTCGTGTTGCCCGAGTTGTCGTCGGCCTATCTCGACCGGGGGCGTCAGCTTCCCGGGATGATCTTCGACGGCGACGTCGTCACCTCGGCTTTCGACGACATCGGGTGGGGTTGGGGAGGCCGTTGGAACAGCCTCAAGGACTGGCAGCACTTCTCACGGAGCGGGACCTGAGTTGCGACCATTTCCACTACAGCGGTAGTGTTTAGTTACCTAACGATCAACTCGAACTGACCTCTTCCCAGTGTTCGCCACCTTTGTCATCGGTCTCCGCGAGGGGCTTGAAGCCGCACTCATCGTCGGCATCGTCGGGGCATTCCTGATCCAGCACGACGAACGACGGTCGATCAGGGCAATGTGGGTGGGTGTAGGTTTGGCAGTCGCCGTCTGTGTCGCCCTTGCGTTCGCGCTCGACCTCGCCCAGCAGCGTCTCCCGCTCAAAGCCAGGGAATCGATGGAGGGAATCCTCACGCTGGCTGCGGTCGGCGGGGTGACCTACATGCTGATCTGGATGCGACGCCACAGTCGACATCTCAAGGCCGACCTGGAGGCAAAGACTGCCGAGGCCCTGAACAAGAACTCCACCCGAACCCTGATCGGTCTTGCCTTCATCGCGGTGATCCGTGAAGGGCTGGAGACCGCCATCTTCCTCTTTGCCTTGCTCGAGGGCAGCGCCGATGTGGAGATAGGTTTGGTCGGCGCTCTCACCGGTATCGCGGTGGCCTCGGTCCTGGGATACGGCATCTACAAGGGTGGGGCCCGGATCAACCTGAGCCGCTTCTTCCGCGTGACCGGCGTCGTCCTGGTGCTGGTTGCGGCGGGCCTGGTCGCCTCCTCTATCCACGAATTCGCCGAGGCGGGCGTGGTCGGGTGGGGTCAGAGCCCCGCTCTCGACCTGACCGCCATCATCGTCCCCGGATCGATCCGGGCCAGCCTCACCACCGCCTTTCTCGGGTTCCGACCGGTGCCGACCTATGCCGAGTTGGCCGGATGGCTCCTGTTCCTGATCCCGGCGAGTTGGTATGTGCTCAGACCACAGCGGCGCGTCTCGAGCCTGAGGAGAGCCGGATGAGAAGGCTTTGTCTGGTCTTTGCCGGGTCCCTGGTCGTGGTCCTCGCCTCCTGCGGCGGCACGTCGGCAACGACCGGGGATGTGACGGCGCTGAACTCCACCCTGACAGACGACGCGATCACGATCAGGCCGGAGACGGCGGCAGCCGGGCGGGTCTCGGTCTTGATATCCAACGAGGGCAGCCTGGTCCACGAGTTCGAGGTCTTCACCGGTTCCAGCACCGATCTTCCGGTCGCCAAGGGCGTCGCGGACACCAGCGGCATGACCTTGATCGACGAGGTCGAGGACATCACACCGGGTGCGAGCCCGACACTCGACCTCGACCTGGACCCGGGCAGCTATGTCATCATCTGCAATTTGCCCGGTCATTACGAGATGGGGATGGTGGCCAAGTTGACCGTCACCAGATGAGATCGCACTCACAGGTCTGAGGTGGTGGCGGGTCAGGCACCCTTCATGTCGGCGCCAACTCCATGGTGGCGTCACAGCGTGGTCTATCAGGTCTATCTCCGCTCCTTCGCCGACGCAAACGGCGATGGAAGGGGTGACATCTCCGGGTTGAGATCCCGGCTGGGCCATCTGCGCTCGCTGGGTGTCGACGCGATTTGGGTCAACCCCTGGTACCGCTCACCGTTGAACGACGGGGGCTATGACGTCGCCGACTATCGGAGCGTCGACCCCGGCTTCGGGACCATGGACCAGGCCATGGAGCTGTTCGAGGAGGCGGCCGGACTCGGGCTCAAGGTGCTGATCGACCTGGTGCCAAATCACACCTCGTCGGAGCATGTCTGGTTTCTGGAGGCGCTCGCCTCCGACCCGGGGAGCGCACCACGCATGCGATATCACTTCCGACCCGGCCGTGGGCGGGGAGGTGGTGAGCCGCCGAACGACTGGAAGAGCGTGTTCGGGGGAACGGCCTGGAACGGTGTCGACTATGGTGTGTGGTACCTCCACCTATTCGACGCAACCCAGCCGGATCTCAATTGGGCTCACCCCGAGGTCCGGGCCGAGTTCGTCGACATCATGCGCTTCTGGCTGGATCGCGGCGCCTCCGGTTTCCGCGTCGACGTGGCCAATGCCCTGACCAAGGACCCCGAATATCGGGATGTCGGCTACGAAGTGGAGCCGCTCAGCGCGGTCGGCGGAGACGGGCATGCTTACTTCGACCGGCCCGAGCTCCACGAGATCGTCCGGGAGTGGCGGGCGGTCGTCGACGGGTACCCGGGGGCGGTGCTCGTCGCCGAGGCCTGGGTCGACAACTGGGATCGTCTCGCCGCCTACGTGCGTCCTGATGAGTACCACCAGGCGTTCGACTTCCTGTTTCTCCAGGCCCGATGGCAGTGCGACGACATGAAGGGGAGGATCGGAGATGCACTGGCCGGGGCGGGCAGTGTGGGATCGGTCCCGACCTGGGTCCTGTCCAACCACGACGTCGTGCGGCATCGGACACGCTACGGGCTTCCTCAGGACATCGATGGGCGATACTGGCTGCTCGACGGCAACCGCAAGGCGCTCGACCCCGGGCTCGGGTTGCGCAGGGCGCGGGCGGCGGTCCTGCTCATGCTGGCCCTGCCCGGATCCGTCTATCTCTACCAGGGTGAGGAGCTTGGGCTGCCGGAGGTGGTCGACCTCCCCCTCGAGGCGTTGGACGACCCGATCTGGGAGCGGTCGGGCCACACCATCAAGGGCCGGGACGGATGTCGGGTCCCGATCCCTTGGACAAGGTCCGGTCCCTCGTTCGGATTCGGTGAAGACAGAGCGTGGCTGCCTCAGCCCAAGGAGTGGGGCAGGCTGTCGGTCGAGGCCCAAGATGGTGGTGAAGGCTCGACCCTCGAGCTGTATCGCTCTGCGTTGAGGCTCCGTCGCGGACGCTTGGGCGACGACGAGAGTTTGGAATGGCTCGATCTCGGACCGGATGTCCTCGCCTTCCGCCGGGGGAGCGGGGTGAGCGTCGCGGTCAATTTCGGTGCCGAGCCGGTCGCCATCCCCGAGCGCGAAGTCCTGCTCGCCAGTGAGGGTCTCTCCGATGGACTGCTCCCATCGGACACCGCGGTCTGGCTCGTGGCGGAGAGTCGCTGAACGCGTT
>JBOGEU010000846.1:0-5059 GCA_050741995.1 Acidimicrobiia bacterium
GTAGTGCCGCTTCTCGATGCCGTTGGCCTCGAGCATGCGCCGGCGCAGCCGGTCCGACCCGCCGGGGATGGTCCCCAGGTAGATCTCCAATTCGTCGTTGCCGATGGGCTCGCCGGGGAGGAATGCCCCGACACTGGTGATGTAGGCGCTCATGACGTCAGCATCGGCGCCCGGCCGGTCGGCGCCCATCGGGTGACCCCCTGATTCGCGGGTCAGGGTGACCGGAGACGAGGTTCGCCCGGGGCCGGGTGGTGTCGCCCGTTTGACACCGGTGCCCACCGGGTATCGGTTGACGGGACCGGCCGAAGGGCCGGTCTTTGTAGTCGGGCGGGAAGGAATCCATCATGTTCGATCACTCGAGGCGTTGGTTTGGCGCGCCCCGATGGGGGCTGAGATCGGGATTGGCGGTTCTGATGCTGACGTTGGCCCCGGCCGGCTCGGCCCGGGCGGAGACTCTCGGATGCGAGCACACCTGGCACCGTCTCGCAGCATGGAGCGAGCGCGAAGCCACCCGAGGGTTGACCACCGAGGCCCTCGAAGCCCTACAGGTGCTCATCCCCGAGCTCGAGTCTTGTGGAGAGGGCCCGCCAGGCGCTACGTCGAGCACGGGAGAAGGTGTGGAGAGATGGCGGGACCTGGCTGCCGTCTATTTCGCCCCCGACGAGCTCGACCGGGTGCTGTGCCTGATGGCGAAGGAGAGCGGGGGCGACCCCGATGCTCGCAACACGGATTCTGGTGCGTCGGGGCTGATGCAGGTGATGCCCTCGTGGGCGCCGGTGTTCGGCTACGAACCCGAAGACCTCTACGACCCGATCGTCAACCTGTGGATCGCCGGTCAGATCAGGCAGCGTCAGGGCTGGGGTGCCTGGACCCCCTACCTCCGCGGCTCTTGTCGCTAGTTGCTAGCCGGCGAGCCGGGCGGACTGGATGATGTCGACCCGATCGGCGTCGACCGGGAAGGGCCCGGGGCCGTCGAACGAGAAGCTGACATGACCGCAGCTCTCACAGACGATCCGCTCCATGCCGGAGGACCGCACCACCACCGTGTGGCGATGGGCGCATTTCGCCGTCAGCAGGTTGCTCAGCCTTGCTATCACTCTGGGTGCCTCCTGGTCACTCTTCGTGACATTGTTACCTGCCGATCCCGATGAGCTGCGGCAATCGCGAGTGACCAGACCAGGCTCGGTCGTAAACTCAGCGGTGGGAAATGAGCGCCACCAGCTCGACTCTGCAACCCAGGTCGGCGACCGGGGCCCGGACCACTCCGGGTCAAGACCTGGTCACCGCGCTCCTCGGCTCGTGGATGACACTGGGTGCCTTCGTCGACGGGTATGCCCATCGCAACCTCGACACTCCCGAGACGTTCTTCACCCCTTGGCACGGTGTCCTCTACTCCGGGTTCCTCGCCGTGACCGCATGGCTCGTCTGGCTCGTGGTCAACAACCGGCCCCGGTCCGACTCGTTGACCGGGGCGATCCCGGTCGGTTACGGGACCGCGCTCATCGGGGCGATCGTGTTCATGGCCGGCGGAGTGGGAGACATGTTCTGGCACATCCTGTTCGGCATCGAGGTGTCTATCGATGCCCTGCTCTCGCCGACCCATCTCATGCTCCTGGTCGGAGCCCTCCTCATCCTGTCGGGGCCGATGCGGTCCGCATGGCTGCGTGACGATCCACGAACCGATCTCGGCCGGGTGCTCGCTCCGGTGCTGGCGGTGACGATGGCGGCGGCCCAACTCGGTTTCTTCTTCCAATACATGGACGGGACCAGTGCCCGTTTCATGGAGCTCAGGTATGTGCCCGGAATCGAGGAGGGCTATTTCGCCGTCGTGGCCGGTGTCGGGTCGATCATGCTCACCACGATCATCGTGATCGGCGCCCTCCTCCTGCTGATGAGACGATGGTTACTGCCTCCCGGCGCCGGGCTGCTCCTGTTCGGCGGGTTCGGTCTGCTCATGGAGACCCTGGAGGGATTCGACTTCGCCCTGGAGCTGATCCCCCCTCTCGCCGCCGGTCTGGTGGTCGATCTCCTCGGCCCGCTCCTGCGCCGTGACCGGCAGAGGTCGGCCCCGATCAGGGTGCTGGCCTTCCTGACCCCGGTGGTGATGTGGAGCGTCCACTTCGCCCTGTTCGCCACCCACGCCGAGATCAATTGGCCGGTGTCGGTGTGGGCGGGTCTGATCCTGTTCACCGGGCTCGCCGGGATCGGGCTCAGCCTGCTCGTCTTCCCTCCGACAGTGATGGTCCCCCGGCGAGGCGGGGAGACCGCCTGACGGTGAGCGGGCCGTCGAGCAGCCCCCCGGTGCCGACGTGATCGTGGTGGACCTGGCAGCGCTGACGCTGGCTCCGTAGTCGGGAGGGTCAGGGGGTCGGATGCGGCCCGACGATCCCGACCACGCGGAGGCGGTGGACAGGCTTCGGCTCACCTGGTCTCGGGGAGCCAGATCGGAGAGGAGATCGGGCCGGAGAGCCGTTCGAGTGCGGTTTCCACCGGTTTGCGGCCGAGGCTGCGCCACCAGGTCTTGATCAACGCCAGCTCGAAGAAGCCACCGCCTTCGATCGTCTCGATCGACCATCCGTCGGCTGCGGGGCGGACGTCGATGGTGAAGCCGCGTCGGCCGGCCCATTCCTCGACCTCCCAGGGCCACATGTCGTCGAACACCTCATCGGGGATCAACCTCATCGCCTCCCGGTCGATCAGCATCTCTCCTCGCCGGGCGACCAACACCGTCCAGCCCTGGTCGTTGGCTTCGATGCGCACCGACCGGCGCCCATGGGGCCACACCCCGATCCCGAAGACATCGGTGCCGGCGTTGTCCCGCTGATAGATCCGGCTGGTGCCGATGAACTCGGTCTGGCAAAAGGCGCAGACATGGCTGGGGTAGAGGCCGGTGCTGACCAGGCATCCGGCGATGATCACCCGCCCCTGATCTGCCATCTCCTGGTGCTCCGCATTGGGATAGCCCCAGAGGATCGGCACTCCGCGGTCCTCGCAGACCGGGCACCACCTGGTGGTCTCGTTGAACGTTGATCCCATCCTCACAGGCTATGAGCGGCAGGTGACAGATCCTTGGCTCTTCCGATCGACGTGTCGGGAGAGGTGTGGCCCGCATAGTCTCGGGTAAGAGGGGCCATGGCGCAAACGTCGAATCCATTCGATGTGGCCGCCCTCGCCGAGCGGGGCGGGGTCGAGGCCGGATTCGTGGAACGGGTGCTCCGGCTCCGGATCGTCGCCCCCGGCGCCGATGGGGGCTTCTCCGCCGGCGATGTGAGGAGGGTGAAGCTGATGGACACCCTGGACCGGGCCGGGGTGCCGCTGGACCGGGTCGCTACCGCGTTCGGTGACGGTGTCCTCAGCCTGGACTTCCTCGATGCCCTGGTCTTCGACCGGCTGGCGCCGGTGGGGGAAACCACCTTCGCCGAGCTCGCCGAGGAGACCGGCGTCCCTGTCGACCTGCTCATGGCGCTGCGCGAGGTGACCGGCTCGGCCCAGCCCCAGCCCGATGACCGGGTGAGGGAGGATGAGATGTTGGCGGTGCCCTTCGTCCGGTTCGCCGTCGGCAAGGGGGTCAGTCCGCGTGGTCTGGAGCGGCTGCTCCGGGTCTACGGCGAGAGTCTGCGCCGTATCGCCGAGAGCGAGGCTGACTGGTGGCACGCCGAGTTGATGCCGGTGCTGGGCACCGACGCCGATCCGGCCCGAACCTTGGACGCGGCGGCCATCCTGCCTCCGGACGTGACCGAGTGGAGCGACCAGGCGGTCCTTGCCATCTATCACGCCCATCAGGCCCACACCTGGACCAAGAGCATGATCGAGTCGGTGGAGGCCACCCTCGAGGTGGCCGGTCTCTACAACAAGTTGGAGCAGGTGCCGGCGATCAGCTTTCTCGACATCACCGGGTACACCCGGCTCACCGAGGAGCGGGGGGACGAGGCCGCTGCGGACTTGGCCGAGAACCTGTCCCGGATGGTGCAGCGGATCGCGGTGCGTCACGGTGGTGAGCCGGTGAAGCGACTCGGGGACGGGGTCATGTTCCACTTCCCGGTCCCGAGCTCGGGGGTGGCTGCCTCACTGGAGATGGTGGACGGCGTAGCCGAGGCCGGTCTTCCCCCGGCACATGTCGGTGTCGATGCCGGCCAGGTCCTGTTCCAGGATGGGGACTACTACGGGAGGACGGTCAACGTGGCGTCCCGGATCGCCGACTATGCCCGACCGGGTGAGGTGCTGGTCAGCGAGGCCGTCCTCGAGGTCTCGGATCGGTCGGGCATCGCCTATGCCGAGCTGGGGCCGGTCGAGTTGAAGGGAGTTTCCGAGCCAACGAGGCTCTGGGTGGCCACCCGGGAGAGGTGAGGTGGGGCCCGTGCCGGCCCACCGGCACGGGCCCGACTCTTCTCAGGCGAGCAGGACGCTGACCGGTATCGGGCGTTGCAGGGTGTGGCCCACCGGCGAGGTGGAGACCACCCTGTCGTGCAGCTCCTCGATTTGTGCAGGTGTTGCGTCCGACTCGACGGAGACCTTGACCTCTATGGTCTTGTATCCGGCGTTGTCGTCGGCGAGACCGAGGAAGGTGTGCAGGTCGAGATCACCTTCGAGCTCGATGCGGAGCGCGTCCAACTCGATCCCGGCGGCAGAGGCGTTGGCCGCATACCCGACGGCGAGGCAGTTGCCGAGGGCGGCGAGGACCTGTTCCACAGGGTTGGGTGCGGTGTCATCGCCCCCCAGTGAGAGCGGCTCGTCCGAAGGGACGGGGCCGAAGTCCCTCACCCGTGCCTCGGTGCGGAAGCCGCCCTTCCACTCGACCGATGCCTTCCACACCGTGTCGGCAATCTCAGGTTTGTCGAGGATGGCCTCGGCCAGGCCGCCGACCGCCTCCAGGTTCACGTCGTTGATCCTTTTCGTGCTCGTGCTCATTTCGCTTCACTTTCTCTCGATGTCCGATCCAGTCATGGCGCGACAGGCCCGGGCCGATGACGGCGTCGGGCCTGGGGCATGGGACATCGGTGGTGACGGGCGGCGAGCATCCGGCCCGGTCTCGGCTTGATTGTCGGCTGGGGTTGGTACA
>JBOGEU010000847.1:0-3364 GCA_050741995.1 Acidimicrobiia bacterium
TAGTGTCCTGTCCGGTGGGTCCGCTTGCTATTTCGGCGAGCCATTTTCATTCCTGGCAAGGACGCACAACGAAGGCGCACTGGCCGTTCGTCGAGGCGGAGGACGCAGCCCAGGGGTGAAAAGGGCCGTTGAAATACATGCATGACACTAGGTGGTGACGGAACGGATCGAGTTCGGGATCAGCATCAACCCGGCCTGGAGCGAGCAGGACGAGATCATCCAACTCGTCCGGTTGGCCGAGGACGCAGGGCTCGACCTGGTCGGGGTCCAGGACCATCCGTATCAGTGGCGGTTCTACGACACCTGGACCCTGATCTCGTTTCTCGGCGGAGTGACGTCCCGCATCCGTTTCTTCCCTGACGTGGTGAGCCTCCCGCTGCGGCCGCCGGCAGTCCTGGCGAAGTCGGCGGCTTCCTTGGACGTCCTCACCGGCGGACGTGTCGAGCTCGGTCTCGGGGCGGGCGCCTTCTGGGATGCGATCGGCGCCATGGGCGGCGTGGTCCGAACCCGCGCCGAGGCGGTCGAGGCCATAGAAGAGGCGATCGACGTCATCCGTCTGGTGTGGAGCGGAGAGCGCGGAGTGCGCTACGAGGGCCGCCATTACCGGTTGTCGGGTCTGCACACCGGACCGGTGCCGGCGCACGCCATCGGGATCTGGGTCGGGGCCAGCGGGCCACGGATGCTGAGGCTGATCGGGCGCAAGGCCGACGGTTGGGTGCCCTCCGCCTCCTGGGCCCGACCCGAGGACCTCGCCGGATACCTGTCCATTATCGAAGAGTCGGCACGGAAGGCTGGTCGGGAGCCGTCGACGATCAGACGGGTCTACAACGTTGGGGGCTCGATCGGCACCGCGCCGGGCGAGCGTTTCCACGGCCCGTCAGCGAAATGGATCGAGGAGATGTCGGAGACCCACGGGCTGGGGATGGACACCTTCATATTCTGGCCGGAAGGTGAGGACCGGGTGAAGCAGCTCGAGCGGTTCGCCGACGAGGTCGTTCCCGGGGTTCGGGCTGCACTGGGTCTGTGAATCGATAGTGGTCGCGCTCACCTTCGGCAGGACGGCGTGACCGGCTCTTGCGAACCTTGGAGTCTTCCGGGTCGGGAATTGGTAACCCGTAGGCGGGCGATAGGCTCCAGGGCGTGCATCGCTCCGATGCCGACGAAACCGGGACAATTGGAGTGCCGTTGATGCGACGCATCGTCGCCATCCTCGGTGTCGTGGTAGCGGGCGGAGTGTTCGTGTTGGTCGCAGCGGTGGCCCCCGACGCCGGAGCCGGCCCATCCACAATCCGGGTGGGGATCGCTCTGGCCGCGCTGTTCGCTGCCGGCCCGGTTGCTGCTCTGGCTCCGGGCGCCGGCCCCGCTCTGCTCGTTTCACTGGGCGGAGGAATGATTGTGGCCGGGGCGGCCACGACACCCGGCGGCAACTTTCTCGGTCCGCTGCTGGCGCTCAGTGGCTTGTTGCTCCTGTGGGTCGGAGCCTCCGATGAGCCACCTCTGAGCTCTCGCGTGGTGATCAGGCTGCTCTTCTATGCGGTCTTGCTCGGTGGTGGCATGTGGCTTGCCATCGACACCGAGAGCATGACCTGGATCGCGGCGATTCTCTTGGCCCTGATCGTTGGCCTCGGTCCCTGGATATCGCATGTCGGGACCGGATTTCGCGTCAGAGAAAGCGCGAAGAACCGGACCCTGGGCTGATACTCAGGAGACCGGACCTGGTCCTTCAGCGACGCCGGAGGGGTTCAGCGGACCCCGGCGTCCTCGGCCATCAGGCGTCCTCGACGGTGAGGGTTCCCTCCATCCCCGCGTCAAAGTGGGTCTCGATGGCGCATATGACCTGATAGGTGCCCGCTTCCGGGGCGGTGAAGGTCAGGGTCTTGGTGTCGCCCGCCTCGACCTCGTCTTCGACGTATACGAAGTCGGCCAGCAACTCCTCTTCCGTCTCAGGCAGGTCCGCTTCGGACTCGATGTTGACTCCGGGCTGCAGCAGGACCCATTCGTGGAGGACCGACCCGTTGTTCGTGATCTCGATCGAGATGTCCTCGCCGGCGGGGACCGTCCAACTATTCGGCGAGAATTGGAATTCCGAGGCCGTGACCTCGAGGCTGGTGCTTGCTCCTCCTCCGCTGTCACACGCAGCCATCGAGAATGCGAACACGGCCAACGCCGTCATCATGGTCATGATTCGATGTCGTCTCGTCTCTTGCCCCTTTCGCTCGTTCCTCACCCTCCGCACGCCTTCTCGGGTGCATTCGAAACCTAATCCGAACCGTCCGTCAGTCAATCTGGCATGGGGACCGCTCGAGTCAGAGCATCGGCCCATTGCTGTTTCGCCGTGGGTCACGTCATTGCTTCCCGGCGAGGTGACGGTCGAGATGAGCAATCGCGACCTGTTCTGGCACACGTTCATGCGCGCCGTGGAGAAGCGATGTCCGTCGTAACGATTTCGTACCGGCCACCGGGTTGAGTCCGTCACAAACCACAAGAAAGGGAAGACAGGATGAAAACACACAAGGCCGCAACGGTGGTCGCGGTGCTCGGCCTGGGGCTCATTTCCGCATGCGGCGGATCGGGAGCGTCGGACGGCACCATCGAGATCACCGGGCTGGACTACGGCTTTGCAGGGGTCCCGGAGACGGCCGCCACGGGCGCCGAGCTCACGTTCACCAACGATTCAGAGGCGGAGTTCCACGAGATGGTCGTGTTTCGCATCGCCGACGGCGAAGAGCGCACGTTGCAGGAGCTCCTCCAGCTGCCGGAGGAAGAGTCGGAGTCACTGATCGAGTTCCAGGGTGTCCTGGTGGCACTCCCCGGTGAGGACGGATTCAACCCGGAGGTGGAGGGCACCTCGGTGGCCCTTGGTCAGGCGGGCCGGTATGGCATCGTTTGCTTCATCCCCCAGGGTGCCGATCCTGCCGCCGTCGAGGAAGCGATGGCCGGTGCCACCGATGGCCCGCCCGACCTCGGCGAGGGCACCCCTCATGCTTTCCTGGGCATGGCTGCGGAGTTCCAAGTCGAAGAGTGAGGCCGTGAACAGCCTGTGATGGTGCCTCGGGCACCATCACAGGCATATCCGAGAGGCGCGGATGAGACATAGTCGACTCGCACCCCGGTGGGTGTGGATCGTGTGGTTGGCCCTGGTGGCAGCCCTGTTGACCGGGCTGGGGCTCTGGGTCGTGCAGGGCGTGATGCGCGGGGTTCCGGGACCGGTGCTGGGCGGGGTCTACGTCGATGGCCCGCTCGACGCCCTCATCGTCGTTGCGTACACCGTGACAGGGGCAGTGCTGGCGTCGATCGGGGCCATTCTCGTCACCCGGGTCTCCCACAATCCAATCGGCTGGATCCTGGGGGCGGTGGCTGCATG
>JBOGEU010000848.1:0-3174 GCA_050741995.1 Acidimicrobiia bacterium
GAGGTCGGCTCGGTGCCGAAACCACCCGTGGACATGGTGGCAAAGGTGTGAACCACCGCCTGCAACAGATCCATGTCCCCGACCGTGAGCATCGTCAGCTGGATCAGGGTGAACCCGATATAGACGAACCACAGTCGTTTTGCCGTCTCCTGGAAACGCGGGGTCAGCCGATCCATGGTGGGACCGGGGGACTCGGCCTGGGCGAGCTGGGTGCCTCCGGTGCCGAGCAAAGGCAGGACTGCCACACCGAGGACGATCACGCCCATCCCGCCGAGCCACTGGGTCAGCCCCCTCCAAAAGGCAATACCTACCGGGAGGACACCGGGGTCGGCCAGTATGGAGGATCCGGTGGTGGTGAACCCCGATGCGGTCTCGAAGAAGGCATCGGTGATCGACGGGATCGAGCCCGTCAGGAGGTAGGGGAGTGCGCCGAACAACGAGAACACGAACCAAGCGAGCCCGACCGTGACAAACCCCTCCCGCACCGTGATCGAGGCAGGACGCCCGACCCGTCTCATCGCAAACCCGGCGAGTGCGGTCAAGCCTGCGGCCACTGCGATCCACAGCGCTGTCTCGTACTCGGCGTTGAAAACAGAGACGGCCAGTGCGGAAACCATGGCGAGCGCGACGAACGCGAGCATCGAGCCGATGACATAGGCGACAGTGGTCAGCAACTGGAGGACCGGCCGTTGGCCACGGTTGCTTGTCGTCGAGGTCATCCCGAGAAGAGGGCGGAGGCTTCCTCGATGACATTCGGTAGCGAGAAGAAGATGATGTGGTCTCCGGCTCTGATCACAGTCGAGCCATCTGGGACAAAGGTTGTGCCATTGCGCGAGATGCCACCGATGACCACCCCCGCCGGCAGTGCGAGGTCGACGACTGCCTTGTCAGCGGCTTTCGACCCGAGGGCGACCTCGATTTCGATGGCCTCGGCGGCGGTGTCGGAGAAAGTGGCCACCTGCTCGACCTTGCCGTGCCTGACAAAGCGAAGAATGGCGCTGGCGGCCATCAGCCTGCTGGACACTGCAGCGTCGATTCCGACACCGGAGAGCAGGCCGACATATGGGATCCGGTTGAACCTGGCGATGACCATGCGGGCACCGGACGCCTTGGCCACCAGACAAGCGAGCAGGTTCACCTCGTCCCAACCGGTGAGTCCCAGCGCCACATCGTGGGCGTCGAGGTCCAGGTCGCCCAGGACCTCCGGGTCGGTCGGGTCGCCGTTGATCACCAATGCCTTTGGGTACTTGTCGGCGAGGATGGCGGCCCGTTCCGTGTCCTCATCGATCAATACCACGTCAAGACCCGCCTTCAGCATCTCGCGGGCGGCCAATACCGCGAGGCGGGTCCCTCCCATGATCACCGCCCGATCGATGTGAAGACGCCTCATCCCCAGCATCTGAATCGCCTTTTCGACCTTATCCTGGGTGGTCATCAGCAGGACGTGATCGCCCCGACGGACCGTGGTGTCACCGCGGGCGACGATGGTCTTGCCCTCGCGCACCAAGGCGGCGACGACCCAGCCCCACTCCGCCGATCGGATCCTGAGTTGGCTGAGCGGCCCACGTGTGATCGGCGCATTGGGCGTCGCCCGCCCTCCGACCATCACCAAACGTCCGTCGGCGAACTGGATCATCTCACTGGCTCCTCCGAAGCCGACGATGTCGACCAGCTCCTGCGCTGCGTTGGCGGAAGGATCGATCACCACGTCGACCCCGAGACGGTCGGCGCCTTCCCGAATCTCCGGATCCTCGATGCGCGCAATAGTGGTCCTGGTCCCCATCTCCTTGGCGACGTGACAGGCGAGGACATTGGCGCCGTCGGAATTGGAGACTGCGATCAGGAGATCGGCCTTGGCCACGCCGGCCTCCTCCAATATGTGGCCGCTGGCGCCGTTCCCCACCACCACCATGGCGTCGATGCGAGCCTGCAACTCGGTGGCCCGGCGCTCGTCGTCCTCGATGACCACGACATCCTGGCCGTCGACGGACAGGCGTTCGGCGAGGTATGACCCGACGGCACCGGCTCCGATGATGATTATCCGCATCTAACCCAGGGTTCTCGTGGGCACAAGGGCGTTCAGGCTAACCCTGCCCAACGGAAGGGGGTATGACCACCCGTAGACTGTCGGTGATCCCCAGGGAGAAAGATGAACTTCGAAACCCCACAAGCGGTCGCCGAGGCCCTCCGCTCGGTCGATTACCTGCCCGACGATCGGATATCTCAGGTCGTGTTCCTCGCCGATCGTCTCGACAAGCCGATTCTCGTCGAGGGCCCGGCCGGCGTCGGGAAGACCGAATTGGCGAAGTCGCTGGCTGCGGTGACCGGGCGCGACCTGATCCGGCTCCAGTGCTACGAGGGGTTGGACGAGGCCAAGGCGCTCTACGAATGGAACTACAAGAAGCAGCTGCTCAGGATCCAATCCGACGTGGATCACGATTGGGAGGAGATCGAACATGACATCTTCTCCGAGGCGTTCCTCCTCACCCGCCCCCTGCTGGAGGCCATCCGCTCCAAGGACCCCGTTGTCCTCCTCATCGACGAGGTCGACCGGGTCGAGGTCGAGACCGAGGCGCTGCTCCTCGAGATCCTCTCCGACTTCCAGGTCTCGATCCCGGAGCTGGGGACGATGACCGCCGAGACTCAGCCGATCGTGGTCCTGACATCGAACAACACCAGGGAGCTCAGCGAGGCCTTGAAACGACGCTGTCTGTTCCTCCACATCGACTACCCAGACGCCGAGCGGGAGCAGGCGATCTTGGCGGCCAGGGTGCCCGGGCTATCAGGGCATCTGGCGAGCCAGGTGGCCAAGGTCGCCCGTTCGATAAGGGGCCTCGACCTGAAGAAGGCGCCATCGGTCTCGGAGACCATCGACTGGGCGCGCACCCTGCTTGCGCTGTCGATCGAGGATGTCGACGAGGAGATCCTGGGTGACACACTCCACGTGCTCCTCAAGTACCAGGTCGACATCGAGAAGGCCGCCAAGGAGCTCACCTCCATGTCACAGGCCTAGTGTCCTGTCCGGCAGATCATGCATGTATTTCAATGGCCCTTTTCACCCCTGGGCTGCGTCCTCCGCCTCGACGAACGGCCAGTGCGCCTTCGTTGTGCGTCCTTGCCAGGAATGAAAATGGCTCGCCGAAATAGCAAGCGGACCCACCGGACAGGACACTA
>JBOGEU010000849.1:0-17478 GCA_050741995.1 Acidimicrobiia bacterium
TGGCGCGCCGAACCCAGTTTCGCTTACTGGTTGCGCTCACCATCGTCTGGGCATTGTGGGCTGGATGGTCCTTGCTCGGTCGGGCAACCCCATACACGCTGCGAGTGCTCGACGACCTCGGCTCACCGATCGCGGCGGCCTCGATCGACGTGAACAGCAATCAGATCGGGACCAGCGCCGACGACGGGACGATCCGAGTTGAGTGGAACCGATCGTCCACCGTCCTCGAGGTGAGTGCCCCCGGTCACGTGCCGCAGGTGGTCACCGTTGCCGAGCGGCCCGATGGGGTCGTCGACGTCGTGCTCAAGGCGAGAGTCTTGCGAGGCCGTGTGACGGACAACGACGGTGATCCGGTGGAAGCGGTTCGTGTCGTGGCCGGGCCGGCCTCGGGGGTGACCGATGCCGAAGGCCGTTTCAATCTCAGGGGAGCAGAGCCCGGCCCGGTCCAGATCTCACGACCGGCTTGGGTGGCAACCACCTTCGATTGGGACGGCGGGGTGGGCGAGTCGGTGGTTCAGCTGGCCCCGTTCATCGCCCGCGCCGTCCACATTTCGGGGGAAGCGGCGCGCGACGACATCGATCATTTCTTCGAGATGGCCGAGAGCACCGAGCTCAACGCGCTGATGCTCGATCTCAAGGACGAGTCCGGGTTGGTCTGGTACGACAGCGAGGACCCGCTTGCCGCCGAGGTGGGTGCGATTCGCGGTGTGTACGACCTGAGCGCGATCGCCGCACGGGCCGAGGAGGCTGACCTGTACCTGATCGGCCGTCTCGTGGTGTTCAACGATCCGACGGCCGCAATCCGCAAACCCGAGATGGCGGTGTGGGACTCCGAGGCGAACGCGCCATATCAGGCCAACAACCAGTACTTCCTCGATCCCACCGATCCCGATGCGCGGGCTTACGGGCTCTCCCTGGCCGAGGAGGTCTGCGAGATGGGTGTCGATGAGGTCCAGTTCGACTACGTCCGGTTCCCGGACAAGCGCACCGAGTCCACCACCTTCGACCAAGGTGTGAGTCTGGAGGTCAGGACCTCGACCATCATCAATTTCCTCGATGAGGCGGTGGCGCTCCTCCACCCGATGGGATGTGCGGTCGGTGCCGACGTCTTCGGGTTCACGACCGCGGCGACCGACGACGGGGGGATCGGCCAACGATGGGAAGACGTGACCCAGATCGTCGACGTTGCTTCGCCGATGGTCTATCCCTCGCACTACGGCACTGGGTGGTATGGGTTCGACACTCCGAACGACCATCCGGGGCCGATGGTGACCCGGGCGATCGAGGATGGGATGGAGAGACTGCCTCGCAATGTGGTCGTCCGGCCCTGGCTTCAGGACTTTGGCTACACGCCGGATCAGGTCCGAGCCCAGATCGAAGTCGCCGAGCAATTCGGTTTGGGATGGATGCTGTGGAACGCCGCCTCGAACGTCACCGTGGACGCCCTCTCCAGGCTGGAATGAGCCCCCAGACTGGTGGGGGCAATTCGCACTATCCAGATAGGTGAAATACCATCGGATGGTCCGTTCGGAGCACTTATTGAACGCCTTTGATTCAGAAAACCACGCCCTGATCAGGTCTAATGCGCCTCCCTGGAGAGCGTCGCAGATGGAGGCCGCCTTCGAGGTGTTCAACCGGCTATCCGAGCCGACAGGCGCCGAAGAAGACTGGCGGTACGTCGACTTCGGGCTCTCATTCGAGGACCTCGTCACCGTGGGCGCCCCGGGCGAAGCGCTCGACCAGAGCCCTTTTGCCGCCGCCTTCTCCGAGAGATCGGGCTCGGTCCTGATCGTCGACGGAATCGTCGTCGATTCCGTCTCGGAGGTCATGTCGGTCACCAGATTCGCCGAGCTCGACGCCGACCCCGAGGTACCGAGCCTCCTTCCGGTCGACCACAACAAGCTGGCGGCGGCACACGCCGCATTCGCCGTCGACGGTGTGCTCGTCGAGCTTGCCGATGGCTTGGTGATGGAGCGTCCACTGGTCGTGGAGATCCAGGCCACGACACCCGGAACGGCTTCCTTCCCCCAATTACTGCTCCGGGTCGGGCAGAACGCCGAGGCGCGAGTGGTGGTCGTCTACACGTCGGCGGCGGGGGCGAGCCTCCTCAGCGTGCCCCGGGTCGACATCGAGGTCGCCGACGGAGGCAGGCTGCGGTTTCTCTCCGTGCAGGGCCTCGACCATGCCGCCACCTCGGTTCTGCATCAGCGCGTCGTCCTCGGCACGGACGCCACCTCCCGGATCGGGGAGGTCGGGCTGGGCGCAAAGCTGGGCAGGCTCGATCTCGGGGTCAATCTCGTGGGGTCCGGCTCGTCTTCGGAGGTGGTGGGCCTCTACTTCGGCGAAGGCGATCAGACGCTCGACTATCGCATGGTCATCGACCACGAGGGCAAGAACACCACATCGGATGTATTCCTCAAGGGGGCGGTCGAAGACGATGCCCAAAGCGTGTTCACCGGCTTGCTGCGGATCGAGAAGGAGGCCACCAGGACCTCGACCTTCGAGACGAACCGCAATCTGGTTCTCTCCGAGAACGCCAAGGCGCAGTCGGTCCCCAACCTGGAGATCCTGTGCAACGACGTCATCTGCGGTCATGCGTCCTCGGTCGGGCCCCTTCAAGGCGAGCAGCTTTACTACCTGCAGAGCCGTGGCCTGTCCCGGGTGCGTGCCGAGAGGCTTCTCGTTCGTGGCTTTTTCCAGGAGGTCATCGACCGGCTTCCGATCGAAGGGCTGGAGCAGCCTGTGTCCGAAGAGGTCTTCCGCAGGTTCGTCACCGCCCAGGAAGAGGGTCGGGTGGCATGAAGGTCGAGATCGGCGCCCTGGAGTCACTGCCCCGCGACCGAGGGATCAGGGTCACGGTCGGCGAAGAGCGGGTCGCCATGTTCCGGATCGGCGATGAGGTGTTCGCCATCGGCGACGTCTGCTCTCACGCCGAAGCCTCCCTCTCTGAGGGCGAGGTGTTCGACCATGAGGTCGAGTGCCCCCGGCATGGATCGGAGTTCGACCTGAGGACCGGCGAGGCGATGTCGCTGCCGGCAACCCGGCCGGTGGCCACCTATCCCGTGTCGATCGAGGACGGGACCGTCTATCTCCTCTTGGAGGGATCATGACCACCGCGCTCGATGTTCGAGGCATTTCTGCGGCGGTCGACGGCAAGCAGATACTCGAAGGGCTGGACCTCCTTGTCCCCTTTGGTGAGGTGCACGCCATCATGGGCCCCAACGGATCCGGGAAATCCACGCTGTGCCACGTCTTGACCGGGAAGGCCGGGTATCAGGTCTCGGGGGAGGCCACCCTCGACGGCAACGACCTGCTGTCACTCGAAGTCGACGAGCGGGCCCGGCTCGGGTTGCTCCAGAGCTTCCAGTATCCGACCATGGTCCCCGGGGTACATCTCCGTGAGTTCCTGGTGGAGGCGGCGGCGGAGCGCGGTATCGACGACGATGATGCGCTCGACCGAATCGGGGCCGAGGCGGCTCGATTCGACATGACCCGATTTCTCGACCGGTCGCTCAACGACGAGTTGTCGGGGGGTGAGATGAAGCGCT
The DNA here is from genome assembly GCA_050741995.1 of Acidimicrobiia bacterium. GTDB lineage: Bacteria > Actinomycetota > Acidimicrobiia > Spongiisociales > ZC4RG35 > JARDZU01. The sequence continues at coordinate 3,549 of JBOGEU010000849.1, forward strand.
CTGAGATCTTCCAGATGGCGGTGCTGCGACCCAAAGTCGCCCTTCTCGACGAGATCGACTCCGGGCTCGACATCGACGCCGTGAGGCAGGTGTCCGAGGCGGTGGAGGAGATGCGGTCGCCGGACCTGGGTGTGGTGATGATCACCCACTACAACCGCATCCTCAAGTACCTGTCCGCGGACCGGATTCACATCATGATCGACGGGCGAATCGTCGAGTCGGGTGACGCAGACTTGGCGGCTGATCTGGAAGCCGGCGGCTATGACGCCGTGCGGGAGCGTCTCGGCCTCGAGAAGACAACCACCGACCCCGTCCGTCGCCCGTCAGACTTCTTCACCGATACTCCTTTCGACGTGTGAGGATCTGATGGCGGCGAAGAGCGTTGCCGAGAAGTGGCTCATCGCGCTCACCCGTCTCTCAACAGCATCCGGGCTGGAGCAGGAGGTTATGAGGTGGGTGCAGGCGTGGGCGGGGCGCCGCCCGGATCTCAGGTTGAGACAGGACTCGGGGGGCAATCTGCTGATCACCCAGCGGCGCCGCAAGACCCGAGCGCCGGTCGTCGCGGTGGCGCACATGGATCACCCCGGCTTCGTGGTGACATCGGTCGACGGTGAAGAGGTCTCGTTCGAGTTCCGGGGCGGGGTCAGGCCAGAGTACTTCGAGCGCGCATCGGTGGACTTCGCCGCCGGGGGCCACGGTCGTGTCTCTTCGTACGACCCTACCTCCCACGTGGGCGCGATCCGTATGGTCGGGTCTCCGCCCGCCGTGGGGGAGATCGCCCGCTGGCGCTTTCAACACAGAAAGGCGCCCCCAGGGCGTTTGCTGGCTCCGGCCTGCGATGACCTGGCGGGGTGCGCCGCCGCCCTCGCCGCCCTGGACCGGTCCCGGGATCGCCCCGGCATGGGGCACTTCGCGGTCCTCCTCACCCGGGCCGAGGAGATGGGTTTCGTCGGTGCCCTGCACGCGGCGAAGGAGGGAACCGTCGACCCCGACGCTCGAATCCTGTCGATCGAGACCTCACGTGCCTCGAGCAAGGCGCCGATCGGCGGCGGGCCGGTGATCCGGGTCGGGGATGCGGCCACCGTCTTCGACGACGACCTGACCAACCGGATCAGTCGTGCCGCGGCCAAGCTCGGAATCCGCCATCAGCGACAGCTGATGGCGGGTGGGACGTGTGAGGCAACCGCTTTCGGCGTCCTCGGATATCGGGCCACCGGTCTCTGCCTCGCACTGGGCAACTACCACAATCAGGGGGATCTCGATGAGGTGGAGGCCGGCAGCGGAAAGGCCACTCCGGTGATGGAAGAGATCTCGCTCGACGATTTCCATGGTCTGATCGACCTCTTGCTGATTGCCGCCGATGCGGTTGACGGAGACTGGGACCTGCCCCGGCGTCTCGACTCGGTCTACGCCGACGGCAGGCATCTTCTCGGCTGATCTCGCCGTAGTTGGGCTCGACAGGTCCGCAGGCGACCCCTGGGACCCGGTCACCGTCGGGCACTACCGTGGCCGCTCAAAAGGAGTGACTGTGGAGTACAGGCTTGAGAAGGACTCGATGGGCGAAGTGCAGGTGCCGGCCGACGCCTATTACGGGGCATCGACGCAGCGGGCTGTCGACAACTTCCCTATCTCCGGCCTCCGTTTCGGGCGACGTTTCATCTGGGCCCTGGGCCTGATCAAAGGGTCGGCCGCCACCGTGGCCGGTGACACAGGTCACCTCGACGCGGAGGTGGCCGATTCCATCCGCAAGGCCGCCGACGAGGTGGTGGACGGGTCGCTCGATGACCACTTTGTGCTCGACATCTTCCAGACCGGCTCCGGGACCTCGACCAACACCAACGCCAACGAGGTGATCGCGGCCCGGGCGACGGAGATCCTTGCGGGCAATTCCGGCTCGCGTCGCGTCCATCCCAACGACGATGTGAACTTCGGCCAGTCGTCGAACGACGTGATACCGACGGCAATCCACCTAGCCGCGGTGACGGCGATCAGGGAGGACCTGATACCGGCGCTGGACCGGCTCGCCGTGTCGCTCGAAGCCAAGGCGGCTGAATTCGCCGACGTGGTGAAGTCGGGACGGACTCATCTGATGGATGCCACCCCGGTCACCCTCGGTCAGGAGTTCGGGGGCTGGGCCGCTCAGGTCCGCAACGGCCAGGAGCGTCTGGTCAAGGTCTTGCCCGAGCTGGAAGAGCTCGCCCTGGGGGGCACGGCGGTGGGCACCGGGATCAATGCGCCCGAGGGATTTGCCGGGGCGGTCATCGCATTGATGGCAGAGCGGACCGGCTACCCGCTCCGTGAGGCGGAGGACCACTTCGAGGCACAAGGAGCGAAGGATGCGGTCGTAATGGCCTCAGGGGTGTCGAAGACGATCGCAGTCTCCTTGTTCAAGATCGCCAACGACATCCGGTTCCTGGGATCGGGCCCCACCTCCGGCCTGGCCGAGATCCGGATCCCGACCCTCCAACCGGGATCGTCGATCATGCCGGGAAAGGTCAACCCGGTGATGTCCGAGATGACGATGCAGGTAGCGGCTCAGGTCATCGGCAACGATTCAACCGTCACCTGGAGTGGCGCCAACGGCAACTTCGAGCTGAACGTGATGATGCCGGTCATGGCCCACAACCTGCTCGAGTCGGTGAGTCTTCTCGCCAATGCTTCCACAGCTCTCGCTTCGAAGTGCATCGACGGCATCGAAGTGAACGACAATCGCCCCCGGGAACTGTTGGAGAAGAACGCCATCATCGTGACCGCTCTCAATCCGCACATCGGCTACGACAACGGGGCCCGCATCGCCAAGGAAGCGGTGGCCACCGGGAGGTCGATCCGGGAGTTGGTCCTCGAGGCGGGTTTGATGACGGCCGAGGAGCTCGATGCCGCCCTCGATCTGAAGAAGATGACCGAAGGCGGGATCGCCTGAGATGACGACCACCTTGACCGTTGCCGAGTTGCTCAGGATGCTCGAGGACGCGGTCACCACGGCGATACCGGGCCCGGTCTGGGTTCAGGGCGAGGTCTCGGAGTTCAAGCGAACAGGCGGGGGCGCCGCCTTCTTCCGTCTCGTCGATTCCAAGGCTTCCGATCATTCCATCGAAGTCGCCGCCCGCGGCCGGCTGATGATGGACGTGGATCGCAGCCTGGACGCCGCCGGTGTTGGCGCCCTGCGCAGCGGGATCGAGGTCCGCCTTCGGGGCACCGTCACCCTGCGCAGGAACCGCGCCCTGGTCCAGCTCGGCCTCCTCGAAGTCGACCCCACGTTCACTGCGGGCCGGCTCGCCCTCGATCGGGAGCAGGTCCTGGCCCGGCTGAGGGCCGACGGGACCCTGGCGGCGAACAAGCGGCTCGATCTGCCCATCGTGCCGATGCGGATCGGGTTGGTGACGAGCCGCGGGTCGGCAGCCCATGCCGACTTCATCGGCCAGTTGAGACGGCCGGGGTACCGGTTCTCGGTGCGCACTGTCCAGGCCATGATGCAGGGCGAGGAGTCGCCTCAGCACGTGGTCCGGGCCTTGGAGCGGCTGGCGTCGGAGCCGGTCGACATCGTGGCGCTGGTGCGGGGCGGCGGCTCCAAGCTCGACTTGGCCGCATTCGACTCCGAGGCCATCGGGCGGGCCATTGCCGCAATGCCGGTTCCGGTCATCACCGGCATCGGCCACGAGACCGATCGCAGCGTCGCCGATGAGGCGGCTGCGCTGGCGACGAAGACGCCGACCGCCGCCGCGGAGTGGATCGTTGCCCGGGTGGCCGACTACGCCAGGAGGCTGGACACCGCCCGCCATGCCATCCGGGATGCAGCGTCGGGAGCCTATGCCCGGGCCAGGGCAAGTCTCGACCATCGTGCATCACAGCTGTCGGAAACCGGTGGCGCCCTGGCGCGGCAGTCGGACCAGCTGGCCCACATCCGCACCGGCGTCGCCGATGCCGCTCGACGTCAGTTGCATCGGCATCGCGAGCTGCTCCGGTCGTACGACGAGACGATCTCCGCCATCGGCGTCGAGCCCACTTTGAGGAGGGGCTTCGCCTTGGTGACGAGGCCCGACGGCTCGGTGGTTCGCAGCGTGGGGTCGTTGCAGTCGGGAGACCTGGTGGCAGTGCGACTGGCCGACGGCACCGTCGACGTGACGGTCGTGGGGACCCATGTCTGACGGGCAGCTGACCTATCGGCAGGCATTGGAGGAGCTGCGCGCCATTCACGCCCGGCTCCGTGAGGACGACGTCGACATCGACACTCTCCTCGCTGACGTCAAACGGGCCGCCGACCTTCTCTCCTTCTGCCGCTCCCGCCTCGACTCGGTGGGAGAGCGTCTCGAAGAGGTCCTGACCGACTTCGACTGACGCGCTTACCTGAGGTAAATGGCGCCATATGTGGCGCTAAGGGGACAGAGAACGAGACGATGTCGCCGAGGGCATCTTCTATGTCGGTGCAGCGCCGTATTTGACGCTGCGTACCTCAGGTAAGGGGTGCGGCCTGGCCTGATCCCAGCGCATCCAGCAGGACGTTCCAGCCGAGGCTGGCGCATTTGATGCGGACCGGGTACTTGCGGACGCCCTGAAGGGCCTCGATGTCGCCGAGCACCGCCCCCGGTCGCTCGGGATCGATGCCGATGTCGGCCTCACCGTCGAGCGACATCATGTCGCGGAATCGCTGGGTCAGCGCTTCGATCTCGGACCTGGTCTTGCCTTTGATCGCCTCGGTCATCATCGATGCCGAAGACTGGCTGATCGAGCAGCCCTGGCCCTCGATCGCAACCTCTCTGACCGTGTCGCCATCGAAAGCGAGCTCGAGCGTGATCTCGTCGCCGCACAGGGGGTTCACTCCCTGGGCCACGGCCTCCGGATTTTCGAGATGACCCTTGTTCCGGGGGTTCCGGTAGTGGTCGAGGATCACCTCGCGGTACAGGTCCTCGAGACTCACGATCCGACACCGAACAGCTCGCCGGCCCGACGCAGCCCATTGACCAGGGCGTCGATGTCCTCCTCGGTGTTGTACACGTAGAAGCTGGCCCGGGCGGTGGCGGCGACGCCGAGACGTCTCATCAGCGGTTTGGCGCAATGATGGCCGGCTCGCACCGCCACCCCTTGGTCGTCGAGGATGGTCGCCAGGTCATGAGCATGGACCCCGTCCATCGACATCGACACCACTCCGCCCCGAGCCTCGACGTCCTGGGGCCCCTGGATGTGAAGCCCGGGGACATCGCCGAGCCGGTCGAGTGCGATCTCGGTCAGATCCCTGTCGTGCTGGAGAACAGCGTCCATCCCTATCGACTCCAGATAGTCGATGGCGGCGTGGAGGCCGACGGCCTCGATGATGGGTGGTGTGCCCGCTTCGAACCGATGCGGGATCTCGGCCCATGTCGACTCGAAGAGGGTGACGTCGGAGATCATCTCACCGCCGCCCTCGAACGGCTCGGTCTCCTCCAGAGCGTCCATCCGGCCCCAGAGGATTCCGATGCCGGTCGGGCCCAGCATCTTGTGCGAGGAGAAGGCCACGAAGTCGGCCCCGAGCTGGGTGACGTCGACCGCCGAGTGCGGCACCAGCTGGGCGGCGTCCACCACCACCCGGGCTCCGAAACCATGGGCGAGGTCTGCGATCTCGCGGACCGGGGGCATGGTGCCGAGCACGTTGGACATACCGGTCACCGTCACGACCTTGACGTCGGCCCCCAGCTTGGCCCGGTACGCGTCGAGATCGAGTCGGAAACCGTCGGTCATCGGTATGTGGTCGAGGACGGCACCGGTCCGCTTGGCCACCATCTGCCAGGGGACGAGGTTGGCGTGGTGCTCGATCTCCGTCGACAGGATGCGATCCCCCGGGCCCAGGTGCTCCAGGCCCCAGCCGAATGCCACCATGTTCAGCGAGGTGGTGGCGCCCCGGGTGAAGATGACTTCCCGCTCGTCGCTCGCCCCGATGAAGGCAGCGACCCTCCGCCGGGCCGCCTCATAGGCCTCGGTCGATGCCACCGACAGCTTGTACGCCCCACGGTGGACGTTGGCGTAGGAGGTGCGGGCGAAGTGGTCCATGGCCTCCAAGACGGGTATCGGCTTCTGCGACGATGCGCCCGAGTCGAGGAAATGGACCCCGTTCGACAGGACGGGGAAATCCTCTTTGAGATGTGAGAGATCGATCACGAGAGTCGGCGCACTAGGTCAACACCGCCCGGAACGAATCGTATCCCTCTTCTTCGAGCCGGGCCGCAAGCTCGGCCCCGCCGCTCTCGAGGATCCTGCCGTCCATGAAGATGTGGACGTAATCGGGTGTGACGTAATCGAGAAGCCGCTGATAGTGGGTGATGATCAGGAATCCGCGGTCGGGACCGGTCAACTGGTTCACCCCTTCGGCAACGGTTCTCAGGGCGTCGATGTCCAGCCCGGAGTCGGTCTCGTCCATGATCGCCAGATCGGGTTTGAGGACCGCCATCTGGAGCACCTCGTTCCGCTTGCGCTCGCCTCCCGAGAATCCTTCGTTGAGGTATCGGTCGGCAAACGACGATTCCATCCCCAACTCCTTCATGGCGTCCATCACCTTGAGCCGCAGCTCGAGGACGGTTAGCTCGACGCCGGTTCGATTGGACAGCGCCTGGCGAAGGAACTGGATGACCGAGACACCGGGGATGGTCTCGGGGTGCTGGAAGGCGAGAAACATGCCGGCGGCCCCGCGGTGACTGGCGGTCGCCTTGGTCATGTCCTCACCCTTGTAGAGGATGCGACCCTGGGTGACCTTGTAGACCGGGTGCCCCATGAGGACCGAGGCCAATGTGGATTTGCCCGACCCATTGGGCCCCATCAGGGCATGGATCTCACCCTGGTCCACCGTCAGGTCGACGCCCTTGAGGATTTCGACGTTCCCGGCGGATGCCCACAGGTTCTCGATCTGCAGCAGGGGAGTGGTGTCGCTCACGATCCCAATGCTATTTGCACTACTTCCATAGTGGAAATGGGAAACGTCTATTCGGTGATGTCCGCCCACACCGGCTTGGCCAGCCGGTCCAGGTCGGTGGGGGAGATCGGGAAGACCGTGGTCGGGGTGCCTGCCGCCGCCCACAACGGGTCGTTTCGCCGCAGACGAAGGTCGGCGAAGACCCGGATCGGGCCAGCGTGGCCAAAAGGAGGGGTGCCGCCGGCGGCGTAGCCGGTGGCTTCCCGAACCTCGTCCAGGGTTGCTCGTCGCGACCGGGTGGCGCCGGCCACCTCGGCGAGGGCAGCGGTGTCGAGGCGGAGATCCCCAGAAACCAGTGCCACCACCGGTTCTTCGCTCTCATCGTCGGCCTCGACCACGAACACCAGCGACTTGACAATCGCCGATACGGGGCAGCCGATCGCATTGGCGGCGTCCTGTGCGGTCTTGGTTCCCTCGGGAAATACCCGCACGTCCAACCTGAAATTGGCGACCGACCCGGCCAGCCGCCGACTGGCCTCGGGCAGGTCGCTCACTCCCGGACGAGGTCCAAGGTCGTGGCCAGGCCTTCGTAGTCGGCGAGATCCAGCCACTGCAGATAGATCCGCTCGACACCTGCCTCCTCGAAGGCAGCGATCTTGTCGTGCACCTGAGCCCGGGTCCCGAAGATCACCCCCGCCTCCTCCCATCTGGATATGAGCTCGTCGCTGGAGATGCCGCGTCTCCCTGCTGCGGTCATGAGGCGATCGGCGAGCTCGCCGTCGGAGCCGGCGATGGTGATCGGTCCCATCATGGTGGCCTCGACCCTGCGATCTCCCGCAGCAGACCGCATGGTGGCGATCTTGGCTCTTGCCTGGTCGGGCGGGCACACGAACATGTTGTACTCGTCGGCCCTCGACCCCGCCAGCTGCGGGGTGCGCTTCGGGCCACTACCGCCGATGATGAGCTTGATCCCGCGCGGCTTGGGCTTCACCTCGAGGTCGAGGCGGTAGAAGCGGCCTTCGTGGCGACCGTGCCCCTGGCCAAAGGCCGCCTGCAGATACCCCAGGGCGTCTTCGAGACGCTGCCACCTCTCCCCGATCTCCGGGAAGGGAATGCCCAGTGCCTCGTGCTCGAACTCGTTCCATCCCGTCCCGATCCCGAGGTCGAAGCGCCCGCCGGACATCTGGTCGATGGTGGCTGCGTTCTTGGCGATGATCGCCGGATGGCGGAAGGTGATCGGCGTGACCAGGACGCAGAGCCTCACGCTCGTCGTCTCCCGTGCCAAGCCGGCGAGGGTGGCGAAAGCGTCGGTGGCGTCGGGGGAGCGCTCACGGCTCCAGGCGAGGTGATCGCTCCTGGCGAAGGAGTGAAGACCCTCTCGCTCGGCGAGACGAGCGGCCTCGAGGATCTCCTGGTACGTGCCGCCCGTCTGGGGCTCGGTCATCATCGAGTACTTCAAATCGGCTCCTGGGGTCGGTGGAGGCTAATCAGCGGACTCGGTGTCGAACCCTTCGGCGGCGAGGGCGGCCCTGAGCGTCTCCGCCTCACCGGGCCGGACCGAGATGGTGAGGATGCCCCCGCCACCGTGGACGGCGTGACGCAACTGGAGGTCGCGGACATCCACCCGGCTCGTCTGGAGCGCATGCCCGACAGCGGCGATCTCGCCCGGCTTGTCCTGGAGGACCACCTCCACCAGTGCGACCGGCGGGGCCATGGCTCCACGCCGGGCACGAGCCTGCTCCAGGAGCCGGGCGAGCCCGGCAACGTCGCCGTCACTCACCCTGGCGCCGAGATCCCGGAGATAGGCGACGAGATCGTCGATCGCCCGGGTCACCGCGCCTGCGTTGGTGGTGAGCACCTCGGGCCACCAGCCCGATTCGGAGGATGCAACCCGGGTCAGATCGCGGAAGCTCCCCGCCACCAGCTCGTCGGCGTCAGGGTTCTGGGAGACGATGTTGACCAGCGCAGTCGCCAGCAGATGAGGCAAATGCGACACCGCGGCCACCACCTGATCATGGCGCTCGGCCGACATCACCACCGGATTGGCGCCGATCGAGCCGACGATGGCCACGAGCTCATCGACGTCCTCCTTGTCCGCCCCGTCGTCACATATGACCCAGGGCGCCCCGCGGAACAGGGCCGGTGTGGCCGCTCCCGGCCCGGCATGCTCGCGGCCGGCCATCGGATGGCTGCCCACGAACCGCAGCCCCGACGGGGCGGCCGCCATCACGGGGACTTTGACGCTGGTCACATCGGTGACGAGCGCATCGGTCTCGAGTTTCCCTAGCGTGGAGAGATTGGCCTCGAGAGGCCCGGCGAGAAGCACGAGATCCACTCCCTGAATCGCCTCGGCGACGGAGGCAGCCGTCGTGTCGGCGGCATGTCGCTCGGCAGCCTCCGCCAGCGCCTCGGTCGATGGGTCCCATCCGATGGTGGTCCACCCCTGCTCTTTCAGCGCCATCCCGACGGAAGCGCCGATGAGCCCGGTCCCAAGGATTGCAACGCTGGGCATGGGTCAGCGATCGAATGCGTCGAGGATGATGTCGTGGTCGGCCGGGTTGCCCAAGAACATCTGAGGATAGAACCGCTCGCACCCGGCTTCGTCCAGGGCAGCCAGCATCTCGAACGGCTTGGAGCCCGAGCCATGGGGATAGCCGCGCTCCTCATAGACCTCTTCGATACGCCCCGGCGTGGACTTGGCCTGCTCGGCCAGTGCCTCGAGGAGACGGCGGTAGTCGGGCTCTTTCTTGGCGGCGATGGCGGGGCACGCGGTGGAGAACAAGATCGCCTCCGGATCCCGGCCCGCCTCCCGAGCGGAGATCTTCGCCAATTCCTTCTTCGCGGTGTAGTCCGGAGGAGGGCAGGCATAGATGTTGAACTCGTCGGCGAAGCGCCCGGCGAGCCGGGGTGTCTTCGTCTCGCCGCCGCCTCCGACGAGTAGGCGTAGGTTCTGGGGATGAGGGTGGGGGTCGAACTGGGCCAGGCTGTAGTGCTTGCCCTGGAACCCTTTGGCTCCGGGGGCGATGGCGGCATGGAGATAGGCCATGCATTCGGAGAGGAGCTCGAATCGGGCCCGTCGGTCCGGGTAAGTGATGCCGAACAGCTCGAACTCCTGGTCGAGCCAACCGGCACCGATTCCCATGGTGAAGCGGCCTCCGGAGACCTCGTCGAGCGTCACCCCCATCTTGTAGTAGACGGCCGGGTGACGAAATGTGACCGGCGACAGGAGGGCGACCAGCTCGATGCGAGAGGTTTCCCGGGCGAGTGCTGCCAAATGGACCAGGTGATCGTATGCGGCGCGTTCGGGGGAGTCACCTCGCTCCAGGTAGTGGTCGGGCAGGGCGAGGGCCGCCAAGCCGCGGTCCTCGGCCCAGCGCGCCGTGGTGAGGACATGCTCCCAGTCGCCACGGGTTTGAACGGCGAGCTCCATCGTCGGAGACTATCCAGCGCCTCGTCTGGTCAAGAAACCGCGGCAGCATCCTCGAGCAGGACGCCTGCGTGCCAGGCCACGTCGAAGTCGGGGTCGATGATCCGATGGAGGGCGATGCCGTTGAGGGCGAGCACGAGGGTCTCCGCCCTTCTCTCGGCGAGGGCATCGGCCAGCTCGGGGCTCTGCCGCTTCATTGCCGCTGCAAAGCGGGCGACCCTTGCCTGATGATGACGGACCATGCGGCCGGTCAGCTCGGGGCTCGAGCCGGCCCCGGTGACGCCGATGCGAATGTAGACCCGCGACAGCGCCGACTGCTCCTCGAGGAAGCGGACATAGGCGCTGACCAGCTCGTCGAGGGTGTCGATACCTTGACGGCCGGGGTCGGGGTCGACTGCGTCGATCGCCTCGCGCACCACGGTGAGGATCGCTTGCTCTTTCGAGGGGAAGAGGTTGTAGAAGGACCCGGGGAGGGCCCCGGCCTCCTCACAGATCGCCTTGATGGTCGTCCCCTCCAGCCCCTTCTCGGCCACCAGCAACCGGGTGGCCTCGAGGATCCTCTCCCGTGTCTCCAACCCGGCCTTGTAACGCATGACGGAACGCTAATCCGGGATATCCGGCTTCCCGGTGCAGACCGTCACCTGCACGTGCCGGGCCGTCTCCTACGATGGCCACCGGCCAAGGAAGGGTCGGTACCCACCGACGTCGGCCGCATCGCTTCATCTTCTCGTGAAGGGACACATCGTGATTGACTCCCCGCTTCTCACGCTCGTCGATCCGTGGACGCCGCAGGACGACCCGGTGACGCTGGCCAGGACTCGCATCTTCGACCTGTTGCAACGGCATTGGTCTTCGGCAGTCGACCCGTCACGCCACGGCGATTTCGTCCATCTGCGGTGTCCTGACTGGGCCAACGTCATCGCCCTCACCCCGAGCGACGAGGTGGTCCTGGTCGAGCAGTTCCGGTTTGGCATCGGCCGGGTGACTCTCGAAATCCCCAGTGGCATCGTCGCCGAGAACGAGCCTCCCGCCGGGACATGCGTCCGTGAGTTGTTGGAAGAGACCGGTTATGCCGGCGACGGCGTCGAAATCATCGGCAGGGTCAGCGCCAACCCGGCGATCCTGAGCAACTACCTGCACACGGGGTTGATCCGCGACTGCCGGCCGGCCGGTTCACAGGCGCTCGACGAGCACGAGGAGATCGGGGTGCGGTTGGTCCCCCTTGCGGACATCCCGGACCTGCTGCGCCAGGGTGTGATCCATCATTCGCTCGTCGTCGCCGCATTCCAACACCTCTGGGTCAGGGGCGGCCTCGGATGACCCGGATCCCGGAACGACTCTGACCAAAGCCACATTGCCCGGAGAAACAGGGAACGTCTCTCTTTCTTTGAGCGTTGATTCAAATTAGAGTCCACGCTCAAGGTCAGGAAGGGGATATGGCAAGCCATTACCGGTCGAATCTCCGAGACATCGAGTTCAATCTTTTCGAGGTCAGCCGGATCCAGGACTATCTGGGCACGGGTGTGTGGGCGGATCTGGACGAGGCGACGGCCCGTGACCTCCTGATCGAGTTGGAACGACTCTCACGCGAGGATTTTGCCGCCTCCTATGTGGATCAAGACCGGATCCCCCTGGTCCTCGAGAATGGCGAGGTCCATCTCCCGAAGTCGGTCAAGGCAGGCGTCCGCGCTTTCAAGGAGGGTGGATGGGATCGGCTCGCCGCTCCCGAGGAGATGGGCGGCATGGCGGTGCCACCGAGTCTGGCCTGGGCCACCCAGGAGATGCAGCTCGCCGCCAACACCACCGTGTCGTGGTACTCGGGCGGCGCCCTGTTCGCCCGGGTCCTCTTCGAAGAGGGCACCGAGTCGCAAAAGGAGTTGGCCCGACTCTGGCTGGACAAGCAGTGGTCCGGTTCGATGATCCTCACCGAGCCCGATGCCGGCTCCGATGTCGGGGCCGCCACCACCAAGGCGATCGACATGGGCGACGGGACCTGGCACATCGAGGGTGTCAAGCGGTTCATCACCGGTGGCGAGCACGACGCCTCGGAGAACATCATCCATCTCGTTCTCGCCCGGCCCGAGGGGGCCATCGCCGGCACCAAGGGGCTCTCCCTGTTCGTGGTCCCCAAGTACCTGGTCAACGAGGACGGCAGCCTCGGCGAGCGCAACGGCGTCTATGCCACCAACATCGAGAAGAAGATGGGTCTGAAGGGCTCCACGACATGCGAGATGACCTTCGGGTCGGACCATCCAGCGATCGGATATCTCGTCGGGGACAAGCACGACGGGATCCGCCAGATGTTCCGCATCATCGAGAGCGCTCGAATGATGATCGGCACCAAGTCGATGGGAACGCTCAGCACCGGGTACCTGAATGCGCTGGAGTACGCCAAGGTGCGACGCCAGGGCGCCGACCTCACCAAAGCCGGTGACAGGACTGCGCCCAAGGTCCCGATCATTGCCCATCCTGACGTGCGGCGGATGCTGATGAACCTGAAGGCGTACTCGGAAGGTCTGCGTGCCCTGGTGATGTACACCGCCTGGGTCCAGGATCAGGCCGTCCTCCACCCCGATCACGACAAATGGGAGCGCCGGTCCGGCCTGCTTCTCCCCCTGGTCAAGGGGTACTCGTCGGAGAGGGCCTACGAGCAGCTAGCCGACGCCCTTCAGGTGTTCGGCGGCTCCGGGTTCACTCAGGACTACCCGTTGGAGCAGTACATACGCGACACCAAGATCGACACCATCTACGAAGGCACCACCGGTATCCAGGCCCTGGACTTCTTCTTCAGGAAGATCGCCCGGAACCAGGGGGAGACACTGGCTGCCCTCAACTCCGAGATCACCGAGTTCGTCAAGGGCGGGGGCGATGGCGACCCGCTCGCCGCCGAGCGGGAGCGATTGGGCTCGATGCTCGACAGCGTCCAAGGCCATATCGGGGCGATGGTCGAGGATCTGCTGGCGTCGGTCTCGGGCGAGCCGGAGGAGATCTACAAGGTGGGCCTGCATACCAACGCGTTGCTTTCGTCGGTCGCCGAGCTGGTGATCGCCTGGCAACTGCTCCGCCACGCCGAGATCGCCTTCCTCAAGATGGATGCGGACCCCTTTTACCGGGGCAAGGTGGAGTCCGCCCGCTGGTTCCTCGGGCTGGCGGCACCCCAGATCGCTGTCCGCCGCGCCAACGCCGAAGCCGAGGACGGATCGCTGATGGAGCTCCCGGTCGAGGCGTTCTGATCCACCGCAATCTGGACGTCGATGGTTCGCATTGAGATCTCCAGGACGAAATTGCGAGCCCGTGACAACGGATAACGTCAACCCCGTGACCTGTTTGCTGAGCTCGTGACCTCGTCGGTCTTCGCGTTGGTGGTGCTGCTGGTCGGCGCCTTCCTCGTCATCCTCGCCTTGGTGGTATGGCAGGAGGCGAAGCGTCGGCCCGCCTATGAGCCGCTGGAGTACTTGATCGACGACGCCGTGCGACACGTCGAGTCGGGTCTCGAGGCGGAAGGCAATCGGGGTCTGAGCAGGGCCGATATCCGGCGTATCCTCGAGTGGGAGGTCTATTACCTTCAGGGGCTCGCCCAGGAAGAACGCTCCAACCCGGTGGAGACCATTGCCGGTGGGCATGAG
>JBOGEU010000850.1:0-5857 GCA_050741995.1 Acidimicrobiia bacterium
ACCTTCGGGCGGGCCACGCCGAGGGACCGCAGCCACTTCTCATTCCGGATCCTGCGCGCCTCCTCCGCCGGAACCACCGCGGTATCGGCTGGGTAGACGCGCTCGGCGAGATCCCACAGTCGTTGTCGGCCGCGGCGCGCGGCGACGGCCACTTCACCGAGGCCAGCGAGGAACTCGAGCATCTGTGTGACGTTGCGGTCGTGGGTCCAACCCGACGACTCCCATGGCACCTCTGCGCTGTCGGGGATGTCACGCGAAGCCAGCGGGCCCGACGTTTCCAACAAGTCGAGCATCCGACGGTGGAACCCGGTGTTGGCGTTGAGCCATTCACGACGGCGGGTCCGATCGACCGTCCAGTCGGCCATGTCGGCGAGATACAGACCGAGGTTCGCCATCGGGCGCACCATGGCGACTATCGGCTCGGTCACCACCGGCTGACCGCGGTGCTCGAACAGCGTGCGGTCATGCTCCAGTGCCTGCTGCATGTGTGCAGGTTGGTATCCGTTCCCCAGCCGGGCCCAGGCAACGAGGTCTGCGCTGGGCGCCACCGCAGCGGTCGGGTCCAGCTGAAGCATGGTCAGCCGGTCGACCATCTCCAGCAGGTCGGTGGGCCGGTCAGCGTCGAGCAACTGGGCCCGAATGGCGATCCGGCGAGCCGCATCGCGAGACAAGCTGTGAACCTTCACCGACTCAGGGCTTCATCAGCGGGTTGCGAGGAAGTCGAGCACACGCCTGGTTAGCAGCGAAGCTGCGGTGGGGTCGTAGGACGGCAGGCTGGAATCGGCGAAATAGTGCTGATTGCCGGGGTACAGGAACAGCTCGGCGGGCGCTCCGGATTCGATCAACTCCTTGGCGGCGCCGAGGTCGCCCTCCTCGACGAAGATCGGGTCGGCGTCCATGCCGTGGATCTGCACCGGCACATCCGCCGGCCACGAATCCCCGAACTCGGAGAACGGGACACAGGAGTAGAACAGCATTGCGCCTCGTGCCCCGGGACGGGTCTGGGCCAACTTCTGCGCCGGAAGCACGCCGAGCGAGAAGCCGGCGTACACCATTCCGTCGGGCAAGGAGTCGGCGGCACGGACGCCGTTCTCGATGAGCATGCCGAATCCGATCTCCTCGGCGTAGGCCACCCCCTCGTCGATGGATTTGAAAGTGTGCCCGGCGAAGAGGTCGGGGCTGTGCACGGTGTGGCCTGCGTCCCGAATCTCGTCGGCGAATGCAAAGAATCCCGACGTCTGGCCCAGCGCATGATGAAACAACAACACGTCAGCCATCTCGACTCCATATTCGTTCTATCGCCGGTGAGGTTTGGGGACTCTGAATCGTGGACGTCTTGAGGTTACTTCGGGACTGCTGCAAGCGATGTGTAGCCGTTGCTGCCAACGGGTAATACAAGGACTCTTGTTTCTCGATATCGAGGATTCACAAAACTCTCGGCTCATGCAATTATTGGCGGTAACAGGACCTTACGAACGGAGCAAGAGATGGCAATGTCAGCAGAGCACAAGGCGGCCCTCGCCAAAGGACGGCTCGAGGCCCGGTCGATAAAGGCCTATCTCCATGCACTGGAGTCGCGCAAGCCGGGACGTCCGGTGACAAAGGAGAGCCTGGACAAGCGGTTGGAGCGAGTAAACGCCAAGCTTGCCGACGAGAGTGATCCTTTGAGGAAACTCGACTTGATGCAGTCCAAGCTGGACATCGAGGCGGCGATGGCCACTGCGGGCGACGGAGCCAATGTCGATGAGTTGGCCGCCGGTTTTGTGAAGCACGCCAGGTCGTATTCAGACCGTAAAGGCATCACTTACACCGCATGGCGCAAAGTCGGCGTGCCGGCGGAGGTTCTGCGCAAGGCAGGGATCCCCGAGACCAGACGTCGTTAGCCATCCGGCGGCTAATCCCATCCCAGGTCGTGAAGCCGATCGTCGTCGATGCCGAGGTGATGGGCGATTTCGTGTAAGACGGTCTTGCGGATCTCTTCGATCAATTCGGGATCTTGGAGACCCATCTCGAGATGGGGCTGGCGATATATGACGATCCTGTCAGGCAGGACACCCCAGTAATCGGCGGCGCGCTCCGGGAGGGAGACGCCCTCGTAAAGGCCGAGCAAATCCCCCTGGTCCGGGCTGGGGCGTTCTTCCACGACGACATGGAGGTTGTCCAGCTGGTCCACGACCCATGCGGGCAGACCCTCCAAGGCGGCGTCGACCGCCTTCTCGAATTCGGTGCGATTCACTCCCCGATTGAATCACGAATCGGGGCGATTCAGCTCAGGTTTCGATCGAGCGTGCCCCCAAGAAGGCAACAATGGCCGAACCGAGCAATAGCAGCCAGGCAATCACATCTTCGAAGCCGCCCCATCCGAAGCGAAGAGTGGCGATGAAATCCCAAAGACCGACCACCGCGATCACATAGCCGAGGATCTTCATCAATGTCGCGGTGCTGATCCCCGAACCGATGGGCCCGGCCTTCACCTGGGGCAGGATCACGGCAAATGAAGCCGCGATCACAGCCTCGAACGACGGGTACCACTCGTCGACGATGAGGCCGAAGATCACGTAGACACCAAGCACCACAACGGCCGCGATCATCACCATCGTCTGGCCCGACATGTTGCTCATAGGAGAGGCCACCGGGGCGGTGGGGACAGTGGGTTGAGATGCCGGATCCGGCTCTGGTGCCGGTGTCGCAGGTGGCTCGCTGGTCATGTTTTCCTCCTCGGTTTATGCGAGCGGTCCCTCCGACTCTAAAGATGGTCACGTTCGCCGTGCCTTCGATTGCAGAGATTTTCTGCGGGATGGCTTAGAAAAAGCCCGTTGGGTATCCTCAGCAAGCCATGGGCGATTAGCTCAGTCCGGCTAGAGCGCTCGCCTCACACGCGAGAGGTCACTGGTTCAAGTCCAGTATCGCCCACCGTTCGATTGTGAGGGGGGACGACCCCCCTCGACCCCCCGTCCGGGGCCATGTCGAGGCGACCGCTCTGAACCGGGTTCCCTAGGGCGCAGGGTCAGATCCTCCACCCCGCGCCCGGGGTCAGGTCTGGGGCGACCGCTCTGAACCGGGTTGGAGAGGGACCGTCTCAACCCCCCCGCCCGGGGCCAGGTCGAGGCGAGCGCTCTGAACCGGGTTTCCCTAAGGCGCAGAGTCAGAGCCTCAACCCCGCGCCCAGGGCTGGGGCGGCGGTCAGGTGACGATGGTGGTCTCGCCGGCGAAAGCGGTGTGAGCTCCCGACTCGACGATGAAGCGCAACCGCTGCAATGCGGTGTGGATCTCGATATGGGTGGTGTAGAGAGGTGAGAGGCCGAGTCTCAGGTTGTCGGGCGCACGGAAGTCGGGGATCACCTGGCCGATCTCGATGAGTGCCCTGGCGACGGGCCAGGCTTCGTCGTGGGAGAGCGAGACGTGGGACCCCCGCCGATTAGGATCACGCGGGGAGGCAAGACCGAGGCCGAGCGGTGCCAGGTGCTCCTCCCATTGCTCGATGAGGTACTCGCTCAGGGAGACGGACTTGGCCCGGATCCTGGGCACGCCCGCCTCGATGACATCCGAGATCCCGGCAGCGACGGGGGCGAGTGACAGGATGGGCATGGTCCCGGTGTGAAACTTCCGGATGCCCTCGACGGGCCGGAACCCCAGGTCGAAGGCGAACGGCTCGGCATGGCCCCACCAGGCGGTGATCGGATTGGCGAGCTCCGACTGGAGATCGGCGCGGACGAAGAGGAACGCCGGGGAGCCGGGCCCCCCGTTCAGGTACTTGTACGTGCAGCCGACGGCCAGGTCGGCGCCCGACCGGTTCAATTCGATCGGCATCGCTCCCACCGAGTGGCTCAGGTCCCAGAGCACGAGCGCACCGGCCCGGTGTGCGGCCCCGGTCATCGACGCCAGGTCGTATGTGTACCCGGATTTGAAGGCCGTGTGCGACAGCGAGACGATGGCCGTCGATTGGTCTAGCGCCGCCTCCACCGCGGCCGCCGGGCTGTCGGCGCCAGCGGTCGGCACGATCTCCAACGAGGCGTCGTGTGCATCTGCGACTCCTTGGAGGACGTAGACATCGGTAGGGAAGTTCATGTCGTCGGTGACGATCCGATTGCGAGCGGGCCGGGCATGCATCGCCGCCATCGCCAGCTTGTAGAGATTCACCGACGTGGAGTCGGAGATGATCACCTCACCCGGTGAGGCGCCGATGAGGGGGGAGAGGCGATCGCCGAGCTCGAGCTGGAGGTCCCACCAGCCCTCGTTCCACGATCGGATCAAACGGTCGCCCCACCCGCGGCGCACCACCTCGTCGACCAGCGCCGGGGTTTCCCTCGGGAGTCGTCCCAACGAGTTGCCGTCGAGATAGATCAGGTCCGGATCGCCGACCACGTACCGCCTCCGGAAATCTGCCAGCGGATCGTTCTCGTCCAGGTCGAGTGCTCGGTCGTATCCGGCGCCGTCGGAGAATGGGCCGAGGAACATCGGCATCAGTCGCAAGCGCTCATGGCCGGGGCGATCCCCGAGCCCTCCGGCGCCTCCCCGGCCAGCGCCAGCTGCACTGCCTCCCGGATCGCCTCCACATCCGGCTTCGACAGCCCGTTGGCCGTGCGCCCGTCCCGAAAGCCGCGGTCGAAGCCGACCACGGTCACCCGATCGCTCGAGATGCTTGGAGCCAGGTTCACGAGGTAAGGGATCTTGCTCAGCGGGAGGTCGGTTGTCACGTTGCGCTCGACGACGTCGAGCACGGCGGGGAATCGGGCGAAGATGCGTAGCGGCTCCAGTTGCCCGGCAAGGGCGGTCAGAAGGCAGCGCTGACGCGTCATCCGGTCGTAGTCGCTGCTGCCGGTCCGGCTTCGGGCGTAGGCCAGGGCGAGGTCACCGTCGAGCAACTGGGCGCCTTCCGGGATCGTGATCATGGTGTGACCTCCGGTGGCGCCGTCATACACAGGGGCGATGATGTTGCGGCCGACTTCGACCGTCACGCCGCCCAAGACGTCGACGATCTCGGCGAAGCCGGCCATGTCGACGAGGACGAAGTAGTCGATCGGGATTCCGAGCAGGTTCGACGCCGCGTCGGACACCGCCGAAGCACCGGGGTCGACACCACCGAACTTGTCCGGGTTGCGGAGGCCCCATTGGTAGACCTCGTTGAGCAGCCCGCTGCCCATCCCCGGGAATTCTGTCCCGTCGGAGAATGTGAACCCTCCCATGTTGCGGGGAAGCCCGAAGAGGGCGGCATCTCCGGTGAGGGTGTCGACAGATGCCACGATCATGGTGTCGGTCCTCAGCCCCCGTCGACCTGGCCCCGCATCACCACCCAGTAGCAGCATGGTGAATCGCTTTGTGCCCAAGGGGAGGGCGATGGTGGTGGTGGTGAGGGCGGTACTGCTAGTCGGGATGATCGTCGGCGGCACCAGGGTCTGATGCGGGCCGCTGCTGGTAGTGGCCATGGTGGTGGTGGGGGCCAGGGTCGTGGTGGTTTCGGGCACCAGGACCGGGCCCGGCTCGGGCGGGGTCGGGAACAGCGTCATCAGCGATGACCGGGTGTTGAGCCCGTAATAGCTCACCGCGACATGCGGAATGCTCACCACGAGCACGACGACGATCAGGGTCAGGCTGGCGAGACGGCCACCGGCGGTCATCCACGCATGAGTCGCAGCCCAGACCCTCAGCCCAGACCCTCAGCGCGGCAAACATGAGGTTCGCAAGGACCAGCGCCAGTAGGAAATCGGGGTCGACGAGCCAGCCGACGACCCCGAAGGTGCCCTCGTCGACGACGGCGACCACCGACGCTGTGATGAAGAGCGCGGTCGCAGTGATCAGGGCGAGACCCATCCTGCGGCGGCCAACCCGGATCTGACCCCACCCGGGGAACGTCGCC
>JBOGEU010000851.1:0-1373 GCA_050741995.1 Acidimicrobiia bacterium
GGAGATGATGGTTCTTGATCAGCTGCTCACCGAGCACCAGGCGATAGTGGACGTCGAGGTGGAGCAGGGCGCCGGTGGCCGGGTCGAAGCCGAGATAGCTGTCGATACCGGGTACCGCCCGGGCCGGAGGCGGCAGCATCGCCACGAAGCCCAGGCCTTCGATGACGGTGAGGAAGTCGGTGCGATCGTCGGGGTCGACCAGCAGGTCGAGGTCGGTATCGCCTTCGAGCGCGGCGGGCAGATGCTCGTTGCTCTTCCAATGGACGTAGTCGACACCCTCGGCGTCGAGCGTCGTGAACAGTGATTTCGCTAGCTCCAGCCGGACCAATGGCCCCTCCATGCCGGCTCCCCGTCAGCGGGGAGGTGGGGAGGCACAGTAGTTGCCAACCCCGATCTGACCAGGGCCGAGTCCGGGCCTGAGTCGTGGTTTGTCTGCATAGTCTCTCCACATGACCGGAATTGGTGACAGCGGGGTGCCGTCGGCGGTGATGGCCTATTGCCTGGGTCTCGTTGCCTCGCTGCGCGCTCTCCTCGACCACGCCCTCTCTGCGCTCTACGTGTACGGCTCGGCTGCGGTCGGCGACTTTCACCCCCAGTCGAGTGACCTCGACATCCTGGTGGTGGTGTCGAGGAGCCTCAGCGGCCCGGAGAAGTCGGGGTTGATTCGGATGCTCTGGGATACCGCGCCGGCGGTGCCGGCGAAGGGCATGGAGTGTTACGTGGTGACCGAGCAAATGGTGGCATCGGGAGGCACCGTCCGTGACTACGAGCTGATAGTCAACACCCATCCTCAAGAGCCGATCACCCTCGACGGCGCCGCCCACCGCGGCGAAGCGCCGATGGTGGAGGTGGAGCTGGCCCGGGTGACCGGGGCGACCGTGTTCGGGACGCCCGCCAACGAGCTGATAGCACCGTTCCCGCAGTCCGCGGTCCAGGCGTCGATGGTGGCAAATCTGAAGAAGGGGATGGACGATGCGGCGCCTGAGCACTACCTCGTGCTCAACGCCGCCCGGAGTCTCTGCTATCTGTCGACCGGTGAACATGTCTCCAAGCTGGAGGGGGGCCGGTGGCTGCTGGCGCAGGGCTCAGCAACGGAGGTCGTCGGGCAGGCGCTGAGGGCAGCGATGGGCAATGCTCGGCAACGCTCGCTCACGACATCAGGTCGCCGGTTCGTGGAGAAGACGATCGAGGATCTCGAGCGCTGACCGGGCTCGGTCCCGCTGCGATTCCCGGGCCTCAAGCCCTCACGGTGGCGTGCTCTCCTATCCAGCGCACGACGAGCTCGACGAATTGATCCTGGGCGGCCACCGACCTGAACCCCTTGAGGATCCGGGCGGGCACCGAAGCCATCTCCAAGGACGTCGCCTCCAGAT
>JBOGEU010000852.1:0-13507 GCA_050741995.1 Acidimicrobiia bacterium
GGGCATGGTGGTGAAGCTCCCCGCAGCCCTCGTCGCCGGCCAGATCGACAAGGGACAGGGTTCTCCGGTGGCCCCAGCCGGGAGACCCTTCCGGGAGTGGGTCGCCGTGGACGATCAACAGCTCTGGCACACCCTGATGGAGGAGGCCCTTGCGTTCGCCATGAACCGGTGATGCTCATCAGCGGACCTTGCGGAATCTAGCTCGCAGGGCTTTCGTTCACAGCAGTGTCATCTTGACGAGGTCGCTAGACCGGCGTTACCCATTCGAGCCGCCTTCCGAGTCTCCCAAATCGTGAAACTGCTGTTCTTCAGGGGTTCAACAAAGCGCAGATGGTGGTCGATAAAGACCGCGTAATAGCTGGTCACAGCGTCGCGGCGGAGAGTGAGCGCTGGTCTGAAAAACCGGAGGTCGACGGATCGACGCCGTCCCTGACCACGAGTCACCTACCAGCGGGAAAGCGACCGATGCGAGTGCAAAATCCCAGGTGAACAGGCTTCTCGAGCATGTCGCGCGTATTCCTGATAAGTATTCGATGCTGAGCTCTGTGCTCATCGCCGAAACCCCAGGTCGCCGCTCGCCGTAAACCGGCCAGGGATGCGCTGTGGGCATGGAATACCCATCTCGACTTCAACGCGCGAGCGGCGCAGTTTGCTTCGACCGACGTCCGTCAGGGCCCACCCGTCGGCGTCGGCTATTGGGCGGTCCGAAGGGCCATGGGATGATGTCACTTGGCTGGACTCGGACGGCCGCCGAAACAGGCGGAGCAGTGGCCAGCTAGTTTGGCATCAGTGATCGATTCGGCGCAGTCCGGGCTCCCACCGCGACGTGGGAAATCGCGCAGACTTCGTGTCCGACTCTTGGGAAGGCTTGCGGTTGAAGTCGACGGGCGCTGGGTCGACAGTTGGCCGAGACCTGCAGCCCGGAGGTTGGTGGCGCTCCTAGTGTTGGCGCCACAACGTCTGGTGGGCCGCGAGGTCTTGATCGATCACCTGTTTGCCCATCTGCCGGTGGATCGTGCCATGCGCAACGTCTCCAAGGCTTTGAGTCAAGCCCGGGCCGTGATCGGCAGCCACTACTTGCAAGCGGACGCCACCAACATCTGGATCGCGGACGATGTTGTGGTCGAGTCCGATCTCGACGCAGCTTCCCAACTACTCCGTGAGGCGCTAACCACACCTCCTCCACCCGAGCTCTGGCCCGAGCTGCGGGTGAGCCTCGCCACTTGCGGCGACCTGCTGGCCGACGATGTCTACGAAGAGTGGGCGCAGACGCCTATCAGGGCGTTGGACGATCTGGTCCGACAGGCATGGCTCGCCCTGGCCCGGGCCAGCAACGAGACCTCCGACTGGCTGCAGACGGCATTGCAGGACGCCGCCTGTGATGAGGCCTGGTGCGCCCTCCTGTCGGACTGCGGCCACCGAGGCGATCGGGTTGGCCTCAACCATGTGTTCTCGAGGTGCCGAAGGGCGATGCTGGATGAGCTCGGGATCGAGCCCTCTACGCAGGTTCGCGAGTTGTACACCTCACTCCGACGTGCGCTGGCGGAATCCGAGCACATCACACCTGCCACCGACATGATCGTCGTCGGCCGTGATGGCGAGCTCGAGTATCTGGTGGAGGTGATGCAGGCCGCTGAGGAGGGTCGGGGCGGAAGCGTGCTGGTGACCGGGGCGGCCGGGGTGGGCAAGTCACATCTGCTCACCGCCACCGCCCGGCGCCTGTCGGCTCGAGGATACCGATTGGCCGTGGGAGCCTCCGGCCCCGAAGATTCGACCGTTCCCTTTGCCTCCTTGCGGTCGGCACTCGCACCGATGCTGTCCGGACCGGGACGGCGGGGGACACTGCTCGGTCGGCTTCTCGACCCAGAGTCGACCACTGAAAGCACCGACAGGACACCGAACCCGATCCCCGTGCTGGCCGATGAGATCAGCGCGGCATTGGATGCTCTCGGCGAACCGGTTCTCCTGGTTCTCGACGATGTCCATTGGGCGGACCAGTCTCTCCAGGCCCTGCTTGTCAGACTCGCCGCCGAGGCTCGGCCCCGACAATGGGCGCTTCTGATGGCCGCCAGATCAGACGAACCAGGACATCCGCTGCCGCCGCTTCCGTCGCGATGCCACGTCGTCGCACTGTCGCCGCTCACCCACGAGGCCACCGCGACTCTGGCGCGTCAGCTGCTCTCAGACCAGCTGGCGGTGGATCAGGCTGCGGCCGAGGCGTTGGTCGGGGTGCTCGTCGACCGCAGCGCCGGCAACCCCTTCTTTCTCTCCGAATTGGTACGCGCCGCTGCCACTGGTACCGAGTCTCCCGCGGATATCCTCGGCGAGGAGGTGCCCCAGCGAGTCGTCGCCCTGCTCCGGCACCGGGTGTCCACCTGTTCCCCACCGGCTCGGGACGCCCTCGCTGTTGTCGCTCTCGCCGGTGAAGTCACCACTTACGACCTGCTGGAATCGGTGCTTCCCCCTGTTGACGACTCTGGTCAGGATGGTCATCGAATCCTGGGGGGAGGTCATAACCGAGTTGCGGTCCCGCCGGCTGCTGACGGACACCGACGGTGCCCCGCGGATGATCCATCCCTTGCTGCGTGACGCCGTCGTCGCCGATCTGCCGCTCCCGGCGCGCATCGAGCTTCACCAACGCATCGCCGAGGAATTGGAGGCATTGGCATCGCGAACCGGACGCAACGAGCTGACCCTGTCGGGTGCCAGCCATCGGCTGGCGGCGTTTCACACCTCCCGCTCGATCGAGCTCGCCGGCCCGGCGGCGTCCGCCGGGCTGAACGCCGGCGGGCAGGCGTTTCGCATGTTCGCCACCACGTCGGCCGTTCGACTCCTGGAAGCGGCGCTGGAGGCCTACGAGACCGCAACGGTCAGCGACCGGGATCATCTGCGGGCGAGGGCCTTTCGAGGGTGGCTCGACCTGGGCAACTGTCAGGTCGTCGCCGGGGAGCCAGACCCTGCCCGGGTCTCTTACCAAAAGGCCCGCCGGATTGCTGACACCGCGGTGGAGGAAGCCTATTGCGTTCGGTCGTTGGCCTGGCTCGACTATCGGGAAGGACGCATGGCCGAGGCCGAAACGATACTTCGTCGAGGTCTCTCCACTTTGCCCGAGGATGAGCCGTTCGCCCGAGCGCTGTTCGATCTGGAGATCGCCTGGACGCAACACCGCCGGGGCCAGTTCGAGAACGCCCAGCCCCGGCTGGAGCGTGTGGCGCTGTATGCGGAGGAGGGTGGTGATTGGCCACTGGCAGCCCGAGCCCTCGATCGGTTGGCGATGAACCTGGCCTCACTGGGACGACCAAACGAGGCACTCGACGCCCTGGGCCGAGCCGAAGCGCTGAATCGGGGAAAGGACAACCATCGCCAGGGCATCCTGCTGATCCATCGGGCAAGCGTCTTGAGAGACTTGGGCCGGCCCGATGAGGCGCTACCGGCGGTAATCGAGGGCATTTCCATCCTCGAGAGCTCACATGATGACTACACGGTGAGTGTGGGTCACTGGATCGCAGCCGAGATACACGACAGACGCGGTGATCTCCAAGCCGCGGAAGCCGCCAGATCGGCAGAGATCGCGCTATTGGAAAAGGTCGGAAACAACTTCAACCTGGCCCGGGCACACGCCCACAGGGCAGGTCTGCTGCGACGCCTGGGACGCGGCCAGGAGTCTCACCGAGCCGCCGAGAAGGCACGCACCGCTGCCGCGCTGACGGCCGACGCCTCCCTGATCAGCCGTGTCGAGAAGCGGCTGACAGGCGGGAACACGGCGGGAACAGGCTCTTTGTAACTTCGCTCCAATACCGCCGGGTCGGCCCGGCACCGGATTGGAGGAGCCCATGTCCGTACAGGAGACCCAGCGAGTCTTGGAGGCCTATGCCGCGTCTCACGACGCCAATCTGGTCGCCCCCGACGCCATCTTCACCGACACCGCCTCCGGGCAGCAGTATGTCGGCCGAGAGGCGATCGCAGCGATGCTGCACTTCGTCTACCACGAGGCCTTCGACGCCCATGCCGAGGTCTCCAACCTCATTGTCGGCGACGGCAGAGCAGTCCTCGAGGCCGACATCGTCGGCACCCACATCGGAGAGTTCGCCGGCATCCCCGCCACCGGGCTCGACGTCCGCATCCCACTGGCGGTCGCCTACGACATCTCCGACGGGTTAGTGCAACGGGCCCGCGTCTACCTGCAACTAGCGGCCTTCTTGCAACAGGTGACATCGCGGGCCCAAGCCACCAGTGGACGAACCCGATGAGCCCTTCTCGTAGGAGGGCAGATCGTCTACGACAACCAGTTCGGCGCCGAAGACGACACCGAACCCACGACCCTGCTCGGCGGCGGGTCGATCGTGATTTACAAAGGACAAGAGGTTGAAGGTTCGGTCGAAGGAGGAGTTATGAGGATCAGCTGGGGGAGCCGGCAGCAAGTGAACGATCACCAAATGTCACGTGGGATGTGGAAGATCCGACGCGCGGTGGCGATCCTGGCGACCGTGGCTCTGATTCCGGTCGTTGCGGCCACCCCGCCGGCCATCGCGGCGCACGACACCGCAGGCCAGATCTCGGGCGAGGTACGAGACGACCTCACCGGCGACCTCCTGGCGGACATCTCGGTCGAGCTGTTCGACGCCACCACCGCCCTACCGCTGACCGACACGGTCACCGACATCGACGGGCTCTACTCGTTCCCCGGCCTCGACCCGGGCGACTACCTGCTTCGGTTCAGCGATCCGGCCGACGACTACCTGCCGAGATGGCATCCCGTGGCCGACAATGCGCTCGACACCACGCCCGTCACCCTAGGTCCAGGCGGCAACGAGATCCTGTTCACCACACTGTCCCCGGCCCGAGGCCAGATCTCCGGGACGGTCACCGACACCGGTGCGACGCCGCTTGCCGGCATCACCGTGAAGGTATTCGACGACGCCACGGGAGAGGAAGTCGGATCAGACGCGACTGACGCTGCCGGCATGTACTCGATCGGGGGATTTGCCCAAGGTGACTACGTGGTGCACTTCAGCGACGAAAGCGGGACGTACGAGGCCGCGTGGCACTCGAACGCCGCCGCCGCCCACCTCGCCAGCCCGGTGACGATCCATTCCGGCGATGAACACGTCGACGCCGTGCTGGCCGCGGCCGGTCCTGGCGTGGTGGACGACGGTGTCGGGGAGATCTCCGGAACGGTGACCGACGACTCGACCGGGAACCTGCTCGCGGGCGTGGACGTGAAGTTCTACGACTCGGCGACGCTCGCTCTCGTCGGATCCGACACCACCGACGTGAACGGGGAGTACTCAGCTGTATTGCCCACGCCGGTGGACTACATCATCGAGTTCGAGGATGCTACAGCGCAGTACCTGTCCGAGTTTTACGACTCGGTCGATGCCGCGTCTTCGTCGAGCTCGGTCCCGCTCGTTGCCAACGACGCCCTCGCCGTCGACGCCGCGCTGGTGCCGGTGGCGTCCGGCTTCTTCGGCGAGGTGCGGGACGACTTCACGTTCGACCTCCTAGCAGGCATCGATGTGCGGGTGTACGACATCGACACTCTCGTCGAGATCGGCTCGGACACCACCGACGTCGACGGGAGGTACGAGGTGACCGTTCCCGCGCCACCGGGCGACTACGTGCTCGGGTTCTCAGACCCGACCGGGGCCTTCCTGGCCGAGTTCGATGACAGCGTCGCCTCGTTCGGCTCTGCGTCCCGCGAGACACTCCAACCGGGACAGCAGCCCGTCCCCGTCGACGCCGCGCTGCAGGCGAACTCACCACCCGTCGCGGTCGATGACGCCTACGGGACGGTCGAGGACACGCAACTCGTGGTCGGCCCGCACGGGGTCTTGGACAACGACTCGGATGTCGAATCGGTCATCCTGGCGGCCAATCTCGTCTCGGGGCCGACGGAGGGGGTGCTCGTACTCGATCCCGACGGTTCATTTACCTACGGCCCCAAACTCGGCTTCAGCGGGGCGGACTCGTTCACCTACGAGGCGTGTGACTGGCACGGCTTGTGCTCGCAGGCGACCGTCACCCTCGACGTCGATCCCGTCAACGTCGCGCCGACCATCGACTCCATCACCTGCACGGTCGATCCAGTCGCACTGGGCTCCCCGATTCAGGTCGCCGCGACCTTCAGCGATCCGGATGCCGGTGATACCCATACCGTCGTCATCGAATGGGGTGACGGCACGTCCACTGAGATCGACCCGGCTAGCTCACCCTTGCAGCAGACACATACGTTCGCTGCTGCCGGCGTCTACCAGGTCGGAGCGACCGTCACCGACGCGGAGGGTGAGTCCGGTGCCGCGATCTGTGACTACCTCGTGGTGGTCTATGACCCCGACGGCGGATTCGTCACCGGTGGCGGCTGGATCGACTCCCCAGAGGGCGCCTACCCCGCCGACCCATCCCTGACCGGCCGGGCCAGCTTCGGTTTCGTCTCCAAATACATGAAGGGCGCCACCACGCCCACCGGCAAGACGCAATTCCAGTTCAAGACCGCCACACTCGAATTCCACTCTCACAGCTACGAGTGGCTCGTCATCGCCGGCGCCCGCGCCCAATACAAAGGCTCGGGGCAGATCAACGGCACCGGCGACTACGGGTTCATGCTCACCGCCGTCGACGGCCACGTCAACGGCGGAGGCGGCACCGACAAGTTCCGTATCAAGATCTGGGACAAGACCACCGAGCAGATCGTCTACGACAACCAGATCGGCGCCGAAGACGACACCGAACCCACCACCCTGCTCGGCGGCGGGTCGATCGTCATCCACAAGAGGTAGGAGCCGCTGGTAGATAGATTTTCCGGGATGGGCCTGACGCTTCCACTCGCCCTTAGAGTTTGAGGCCACCAGCACCGTGGGCGTGGCCGGTGCCGAACTCCGATCGGCGTTCGTGATCGTGAATTTCGTGTTCATCAGGTGTTCAACAAGCAACTGCCGTGATGCCGCTGTCGACGCGAAGTCCCTGCTCAGGGTTCTATGGGTAGACAAGAGTTGGTCTGAAAAACCGGAGGTAGACGGATCGACGCCGTCCCTGACCACGAACGAGAGTCCAGGTCAGCTGCTCTCTTTTTCTGGCGGTGGCCAAGCTCTGTGACGTCAGGGCCACCGCTGGCCCACACCAGAGTGCGGTGCTCTTCATCCAACCACTCCATCACCGGGTCAAGCGCTCCCTCGAAGAGATGGGTGTAGACACTCAGGATGACCACCTTCGATGCCACAGGGTGGTGCTCCCCGAAGGTGACCATCGCTTACTGGATGTCAAGACCGGGGAGTTCGTGCCGGAGTACCGCGACCTGATCGCCGACTGGGCCGTCCGGAGAGTTCCCGGGCCATGACCTAATGCGCATGGGTCCCTTCCTGGGGCTCCCCGACACCACCGTCGGCGGGCCTGCACATGGCTCGCTGCGAACCGAGACCCTCGATGGCGAGCTCCACCACGTCACCCGTCTCGAGAAAGCTCCCGGTGGCCAGACCGACACCGGGGGGAGTGCCGGTGAGGACGAGGTCGCCCGGCTCGAGGACCATCATCTGAGAGAGATACCAAACGATGTGCTGAGGGGAGAAGATGAGCTTCGAGGTGTGCCGGGACTGGCGGACGGCACCGTTCACCGACAGCCTGAGCCCTAGGTTCCTGATGTCCGGGATCTCGTCGGGGGTCACCAGCCAGGGGCCCACCGGACAAAACGTCTCGGCCGACTTTCCCTTGACCCACTGCCCGCCGCGTTCGAGTTGCCAGGAGCGCTCGGACACGTCGTGGGCAACGCAGTAACCGGCGATGGCCTCCCCGGCACTGGCCTCGTCGGCGAGGTACCGGGCCTCTGTGCACACCACGACGCCCAGCTCTACCTCCCAGTCGACCTTGCCGGCATTCGGGGGGAGCAGGATGTCGTCATAGGGCCCCGAGAGAGAGTTGCTGGCCTTCATGAACACCACTGGCTCGGTTGGTATCTCCTTACCGGACTCACGCGCGTGGTCTTCGTAGTTGAGCCCGATCCCGACGATCTTGAAGGGCCGGGCGATGGGAGGGCCTACCCGGATGCCTTCCAGGTCGAGACGGGGAAGATTATCTCGCCCCAGGATCCCGGCCAACTCCCCCAGACCGCCTCGTGCGAAGAAGTGAGCGTCGAAATCGGAGACCTGGGCGGAAACGTCCACGGCGGTGCCATCGTCAGTCACGATCGCGGGCCGCTCCTCCCCTCTAGGACCGACGCGAGCCAATCGCATATGCCCTTTCCTATCTCGGCACGTCAGATCCGGCCCAAGGCCGCCTCGGCCCTTTCCAGAGTGACCTCTACCTCTTCTACGCGGTGAGCCGCCGACACATACCAGATACCCCGGCGTGCCACCCAGACCCCTTCGGCAACGAGTGCGTCGGCCAACCGGCGGTACAACTCGGCATCCCGGGTCTGGAGGCTCCGGTAGTCGGTGATCCCTCCGTCACCAAACGAGACATGAAAGGCCATCGGCAGACCCTGCACCTGCATCGGCAGCCCACTGGCCACTCCGAGCTTGCGCAGCCCCTCGATCAGGGCGGACCCCACCTCTTCGAGCTGCGGGTATGGGGGACCATCGACGAGCCGCCGGATGGTCGCATCGACCGCGGCCATGCCCATGACGTTGGCATTGAACGTCCCCGAGTGGTTCACCTCGCCCGTGCCGAAGCGCTCCATGAGCTCGCCGGAGCCGGCCACGGCGGCCACCGGCCAGCTCCCGGCCATCGCCTTGCCATAGGTGGCCAGGTCGGGTGTCACCCCATAGCGTCCGACAGCACCCCCGAGAGCGATACGGAAGCCCGTGATGATCTCGTCGAATATCAGCACCGCCCCGTGGACGTCGCAGAGACGACGCACCCCCTCCAGGTACCCGGCTCGGGGCTCGATGGCGCCGGCGTTGATCATCATCGGCTCCATGAGGACGGCCGCCACATCTCCCTCGTGCTGCTCGAGGGAGGACGCCAGCGCCTCGAGGTCGTTCCAGGGCAGCAGCAGCCCGTCGTCGAGGTGGGACGCCACCTGTCCTGCACTCGCCGGCAGCGCACCGTGCTCACCCACCTGCACCAGCACGTTGTCCAGCCAGCCGTGGTAGTGACCCTCGAATCGGATGAAGCGGCGCCGCCCGGTCGCGGCCCGGGCCAGCCGAAGAGCCGCCTGGACCATCTCCGTGCCCGAAGAGCCGAACCGGACCATTTCGGGCCACCCGAGCGCCCGGCACATCCGAGCCGCGGCCTCTACCTCGAGCGGGTGCTGGGCCCCGTACACCATCCCCAACCGGCTGGCCTCATCGACCGCCGCCACGACATCCGCCGGAGCGTGCCCCAAGAAGGCCGGGCCCTGACCGAGGAGGTAGTCGACGTAGTCGTTGCCGTCGACGTCCCACAGCCAGGCACCCTTGCCCCGGGCAAAGAAGAGGGCCGGCCCGTCCAGCCGAACATTCGAATCGACCCCACCGGGTATACGACGACGCGCAGTCGCCGACAATCTCTCCGACTCGGGAAAGGTGCTCCTCGTCACCTGATTCCTCCGGGAAGATGCGGAAGGGGCTGGAGCGCGAACCGGCGAGCGAATTCGACGGCCCGCTCGGTGACGACCTCGACGATCGCCTTCCCGTCCTCGACGTCGTAGAGCCGGGGATCGCCCAGCGCTCCGTCTTCGGTCCATTCGTGCATGAGCACGGTCTGGTCGACCCTCGGGCGCGGCGGATCGGTCAGCGGGTCGACGCTTCGACGCCCCGAAGGAGCCTCGATCCTCTCGACATGGACCACCTCGGGGGCCAGCACCATGGCAACCGAGGTCTCCACCTCACAAGCGTGCCCGTAGGACTCCGAGGAGGTCCTCTTGGAGATCTCGTCGGCGCCGACTTGGGCCCACATCAGGCTGGCCACCAGGCATCCCAGATCGCGTCTCGCAGCCCGGCTGATCAGGCGTAATGCGTCGATGTTGCCCCCGTGACCGTTGACCACCAGCACCCTCCGGACCCCCCACTGGGCCAGGCTCGCCACCACGTCGAGGATCAGAGCCGAAAAGGTCTCCGGGCGCAGGGTGATGGTCCCTGGAAATCGCATGTGGTGCTCGGAGAGTCCATAGTCGATCTTGGGGCAGAGCACCGCCAATTCCCCCAAGTCCTCAGCGAGACGCTCGGCCATGGCCTGGCCAACGGCGATGTCGGTCTCGAGCGCCATGTGGGGCCCGTGTTGCTCGATGCTGCCGGTGGGGAGGATAGCCAACTCGGCCCTGGCCAGGGCCGAATCCGCCTCACGCCAGGTCATCCCGGCGAGGCGAGTCACCGGGCCACCCCCAGGTCGCCGGCAAGCGCCTCGGCCGTCTCCATCAGGGCCTCGGCCACATCCACGACCTCGTCGAGGGTCACGCGGACGGCGGGTGCGCTCAGGCTCAAGGCGGCCGAGGTGGCGGTCCCCGGAATGGGTACTGCGACACATCTCCCGTCTTCTTCGTTCTCTCGATTGTCGAGCGCATAACCCCTCTTCCGGATGACCTCGAACTCGGCCAGCAGCTCCTCGACGCTGGTGATGGTGTGTGGGGTGCGCTTGGGCATCCCCTCGGTCTCGAGTATCTCCCTCACCCTCGCCTCGTCCAGGGTGGAGCCAATGGCCTTGCCCAGGGCCGACGAGTGGATCGGGTCACGATCACCCGGCCGGGCGGCGAATCGCATGGCGCGCTGGCTCTCCACGATCTCCAGATAGGTGATCCGGTTCCCATCCAGGATGGCGAGATTGATGGTCTCCTGGAACCGGTCGCGCAGCTTCTCCAAGTACGGCTTGGCGCGCGCCGCCAAGATCTGGCGGTAGCGGGAGTGTGTGAGGGGGAAGGCCAGCCCGAGTAGGTAGGCGCCGGTATCGGGGGCCTGCTCCACGTAATCCCTCGACTCGAGAGTCGCCAGGTAACGAAAGACCGAGCTCTTCGGCAGATCGACGGTGGTGGCGATCTCCGAAATGGAGGCGCCATCCGGGGAGTTCTTGAGGAGGTCGAGGATGTCGAGCACTCGCGCCGCCGCCCGCACCACATAGCGGCTCTCCGGCTCGGTTGGTTGGGACTGGTTCATCTAATAAAACCTAAACTTTGTCCAGCGGAACGAGAGTATCCCCGGGATTTTGGCCAGTCAAGGTCGCTCCAGCACCACCGGCTCACCCCTGCGGGCGGCTTCTTCCATGGCCAGACTCGCACGAACCGCCTCGACTCCGTCGTCGGCGGTGCAGAGGGGATCGGCCTCCCCCCGAATGCAGCGAATGAAGTGATCCACTTCGTTGGCCAAGGCGCCGGCGTAGCGGCCATGGACCAACGGTGAGAAGTAGGTGTCCTCGACAATGAGACCCTGGTCACCCACCATGACCAGACCCACGTCGCCCTGGTCGACCCGCAGCATCCCCGACTCGCCGATGACGGTGAACCCGCTTCTTCCCCAACCGGCCGTCCCGTCGGGAAGACACCACCCCAGCATCGCGGTTCCGTGGGCGCCCGACCGGAACCCGAGGACCGCTGAATACAGGTCGTGGATGTCGTAACCCAGATTGGCCAGGATCCCGCTGCTTCGTTCGGCAGAGATCCGGCTGAGGTCCCCGGCATACCAACGGGCCAGATCGAACTCGTGGACGCCGTAGTAAAGAGGGATGGTGGTCCGGCCCTTCAGCACGCTCTGATCACCCACCACACCGATGCGCTCGGACCGGATCGCCTGCACCGCCCCGATCCTTCCGTCTTCGATGACCCGGTGCATGGCGGCGTAACGCGGTTCGAACCGCAGTATGTGACCGGCGAGCACCGGTACCCCCCGGGAGACCGCTTCGTCGCGGATGCGCTCGGCATCCTCGACCGTCTGCGCCAGAGGTTTGTCCACGGCCGTCGGCTTGCCGGCTCCGATGGCGGCCATCGCCGGCTCGACATGGGCGTACTCGGGAGTCACCACCACCACGCCGGAGACTTCGGGGTGGGATGCGGCCTCCTCGGCGTCGGCCACGTAGCCCGCGCCATAGCGGCCGGCCAGATCCCGGCCCAGGTCCTCTCTCAGATCACTCACTATCCGGAGCTCGGCGCCGGCGTGCTCAGCAATGGCGCGAGCCCAGCGGCCTCCCATGAAACCGGCGCCTATGACGGCGATGTGGACCGGGGCATTCATCGAGCTGTCCCCGATCGGCTCGCTAAGCTCAACGTTTGAGCTGGTAAAAATCTAGTTTCAGTCTGTGGAACTAGGAGGTATGCATGCGCATAGGCATCGTCGGTCTTCGTCACGAGTCCAACACCTTTCTCTCCACACCCACCGATCTCCCGCTCTGGGAGAGGCTGGCCGGCGACGACGTCCGCGAGCGATGGGCCGGGACCCACAACGAGATGGGCGGTTTTCTGGCGGGTCTGGAAGCCGAAGGCGCCACTGCGGTCCCGGTGTACTCTGCGTTGGCCACGCCGGCGGGCATGATCACCTCGGGTGCCCTCGATGCCCTCACCGGGGAGCTGTTCTCCGAGTTGGAGATGCGGGGGCCCTACGACGGCATCCTGGCAGCCGCCCACGGCGCCGCGGTAAGCGCACTGCACGCAGACGCCGACGCCCACTGGCTGGGAAGGCTTCGAGAGACGGTAGACACGGACACACCCATCGTCTGTACGGTCGACGCCCATGCCAATCTCTCCCAGGAGATGCTGGACGCCACCGATGCTCTCATCTCCTACCGCAGCAACCCTCATCTGGACACCCACGACCGTGGTCTGGAGGCGGCCAGGCTCGTCGTCGGCGCCGTCCGTGGCGAGGTGCGCCCCACCCAGGTGGGCGTTTTTCCCCCCGTGGCGATCAACATCCTCCAGCAGGGGACCACGGTGGAGCCTTGCCTCCCGCTCTACCAGCTGGCCGAGGGGATTCGAGGGGAGGAAGGAGTCCTCAGCGTCAGCATCTGCCTCGGGTTCCCCTACGCCGACGTCCCCGAGATGGGGACCAGCTTCAACGTGGTCACCGATGGCGACCCCGGGCTGGCCGCCCGGGCCGCGGGTAGGCTCGCCGCTCATCTGGTCGCCCGCCGAGACCAATTCGTCCCCGAGCTGGTCTCCCCCGAGGAGGCGGTGGAGAAGGCGACCGACTCCCCTGGCCCGGTGTGCCTCCTGGACATGGGCGACAACGTTGGGGGCGGCTCTGCCGGCGACGGGACGACCCTGGCGTCCGTCGTCTACCACCGTGGCGGGCCGAAGACATTCATCGCACTCTTCGACCCGGAGGGGGTCGCTGCGGCATGGGAGGCGGGGGCCGGCAGCTCCATCGAACTCGAAGTGGGGGGGAAGACGGACGATCTGCACGGCCCGCCCCTTCCCGTCCGGGCCACGGTTCGCGGCCTCCACGACGGCCGGTGGGAGGAGAGCGAGGTCCGTCACGGCGGCAACCCCCGATTCGATATGGGTGACACAGCGATCCTCGAAACCGACGGCGGCCTGACCGTACAGCTCACCTCGAAGCGGGTTGCCCCCTTCAGCCTGGGCCAGATCACCAGCTGCGGGCTCGACCCCGCCGAGTTC